>CASFWS010000015.1 GCA_949298295.1 uncultured Bacillota bacterium
ATGTCGAAGATCATGTTCATGTGGGTGGGACCGGAGACGAGCCGGAAGTCGTGGATGGTTATCTCCTCGTCAAGCCCTTTGAGGACGGCGAGGCATTTAGCCTTGGCTTGGTCGGTAGCCTTGTCGCCGATGAGAATCGGGTCCATGTGGATGGAAATCTCGCATCCGAATTTTTTCCGGACGTCGTCCTCGAGGTTATCGATGAGGTCATGGGCTTCGAGGATATCCGTCTTGGCATCGATTTCAGCATGGAAGGAAATGAAGGACTTGTTGGGCCCGTAGTTGTGGACGAGGACGTCGTGGACCCCTTGAATGCCCTCGTGAGCCATCGCATAGCCGACGACTTCCTGGACAAAATCCTTCTTGGCTGCCTCCCCGAGAAGGGGTTTGGAAGTATCGACGATCATCCGGATGCCGGCGACGAGGACGAAGAGGCTGACGGCCATCCCGAGGTAGGCATCGAGGAAACCCCAGCCGAGGGTGTAGGTGAGAACGGCCGAGACGAGGACGGACGCGGTGGCAAGGCTATCGGTGAGCGAATCGACGGCCGTCGCCTTGAGGGCCGGGCTATCGATGATTTTGCCCATGCGGAAGTTGAAATAGCCTTGGAAAAGCTTAAGGAGGATGGCGATGGCGAGGATGACCATCGTGACGATGTCGTAGCTTTGATATGAACCGGCGATTGCTTTGTCGAGCGACGATTTGAAGAGTTCGACGGCAACGAGGACGACGACCATCGAAACGATGAGGCCGGCAATGTACTCGATGCGGCCGTGGCCGAAGGGGTGGTCGGCATCGGCCGGTTTGTTGGAGACTTTGAAGCCGATGAGGGAAACAATGCTTGAAGCCATGTCGGTCAAGTTGTTGACGGCGTCGGCGAGAAGGGCAACCGAAAAGCCTCCCGTCGGAAGGGCTAAGACAATGGCGGCCGTCGCCTTTAAAACGACTAGGACGAAATTGGTGACGATGCCGAAAGCCGAGGAGAGAATTCCGTGTTGTTCTCGGACCTTCGGATTACGGACATCGGCGTAATCCTTGATGAACAGTTTGCGTAAGAGGGTAACCATTGCCGGGTAATTATATCCGCTCTGCACAGCAGAGGAGAGACAACAACCTAGTATCAAAAACTAAATAATGTTGAATAAATAACTAGAAGACTTATCATATGGCCGTGACCGTAAGAGACATCGAACTACCAGAATACAGCCTCGCCCAAGAACTATGGAATGCCATCAGCCACGGGCTTGGGACCCTCATTGCCCTTGTCGGCGGCCCTTTCCTTCTCATCAAGTGCGCCGAAAGCGGGGACGCGTGGCGAATCGCTGCGTGTTCTGTTTTCCTTTTTGCCATCCTCATCATGTACGTTTTCTCCTGCCTGTATCACGCGATGGGCCGGAACGCCGGGAAGAAGGTCCTCCGCGTCATGGACCACAACATGGTTTTCGTTCTTATCATGGGAACGTATACCCCATACTGTTTGGTCAGCATCCGGGAGTATTCGCCAGCCTGGGGATGGTCGATTTGGGGCATCGTGATGGCGCTTGGCATCCTTGGGATCGTTCTCAATAGCTGCAACATCAAGAAGTTCGCCGTCTTTTCGATGATCGACTACATCCTCATGGGGTGGACGTGCGTCATCGCCTTCTATCCCTTGGTGATGGCCTTGGGCTGGTGGCCCGGGACGGCCCTCCTCCTCATGGGCGGGATTGCCTATACGGTCGGAGCCGCCCTTTACGGACTAGGGAAAAAGCATTCCCCTTGGTGGCATAGTGTCTTCCATTTCTTCTGCCTGGCCGGGACGATCCTCATGTTCGTATCCATTTACCTAGGCGTGGCCTGATGGCACAATCTAGGTCGTGAAAAAGCTTGGGTTTCTCGCAGCGCTTCTCGTTCCTTTCCTTTCCTCCTGCGGAATCGATCTGGGAATGGAAGGCTATTCCTATCTTCCCGCGGACACCTCGCTCCCCCAAGATAGCGAGGTCAATCTGACCTACCGGGACTTTTTCTACCAAGTCGATGCCGGGTCGAGAAGATGCCTTCCCGGTACCGGGGAAAGTTCCATCCTCGTCATTCCGGTTTCCTTTATCGATTTTGCTTTTGACGAGGATATATCCTCTCAGTTGGAAACGGTCTATCAAGGTAACAATGGAAGTTATCCATCTGTTTCTTCTTTTTATGCCGAATCTTCATACGGCCAAAAACAACTGACATTCGAAATCGCCCCGGCCTTCGAAACCGGCCTTACGCTTGATGAAGCCTTCGAAGCCGCCGGTTCGAAGCGCCTCTCCTCCTATCTTCTTCCCTTGGCTGTCAATTCCTACGAAGATGACTTGACCCCGTTCGACGCAGATGGGGACGGCTATCTCGATGGCGTCGTCCTCGTCTATAGCGCACCAGACTACCAGTCCTATGACTATTCTTCTTTCTTGTCTTTAGAAGAGCAGTCCGAGCTTTGGGCCTATACCTTTAACCTGAGCGGACAGCCGGCCAACATCGAACGTCCCTCTCCTTTTACCTATTCGTGGATTTCCGCCTCCTTTCTCGAGAAGGGAAGAGGCGGGGGGCTTTCGCTCGATCCCCACACCTTTATCCATGAGATGGGCCACATGTTCGGGCTCGACGACTACTATTCGACCGATCGGACCGATTCTTCCTCGTCCACCCCGACTAGCGAGCGGTATCGCGCGCCCACGGGAATGCTCGACATGATGGATTACGGCCTGCTCGACCATAACGCCTTCAGCAAATGGAGCCTTGGCTGGATCAATCCGTTCTACGTCGAGGAAGATGTTTTTTCCGGCCAGTCGTCAATTACGGTAGAACTTCGGGACTTGGTAAATTACGGAGAGGCCATCTGCATACCCGCGCGCGGGAAAGAATACTTCGGAAACGCTTTTGGGGAATACATCCTTCTCGAGCTTTATTCCCCGAGTTCGCTCAACGGCTACGATGCCGGGCGCCATTACCAAAACGGCTACCCGAATGGGTATTCAATGCCCGGAGTTCGGATCTATCACGTGGATGCCCGGATGTGGGGTAAGGGTCAGGCCTTCGGGAACGCTTACTACGCCTGGAACCCAGCCGACATCGCCTGGGGACACCTCGGGGTCAATCCCCTCAACGCCTCTTATGACGTCGCAGCGAGCAACACTTACAGCGAGTCCTCCCCGGAAAACCGCCGTTACAGTCTCCTCCACCTTCTCGAAGCCGACGGGGACTACACGTTCCAGAACGCCGACTTCGAGGAGAAGGGCTACCTTTTCGGGGCGGACAATTCGACCCTTTTCTATCCCGATGCCGATCACGGGGAATTCGACATGGAAAACTTTGCCTCTTTCTTTGTCAACGAAGATGGGAACGGCAGGGGTCTATTCAACGACGGAAGCGCCTTCGGCTACGCTTTGAGAATCAACGGAATCCGCTCCCTTACGGAAGGCGGTCACGAAGCCTCCATCACCATCTCGCTATCATAATCGCTATAATGGCTTGCCCATGGCAAAGAAAAAGGAAAGCGGCCTGCTCCTTGAGAACCGGCGGGCCCATTACGAATACTTCCTCTCGGGCTTCCTGACTGCCGGCCTCGTTTTGACGGGGACGGAAATCAAGTCGCTCCGGCGCGGCGATGCTTCCATCAGCGACGCGTATGTTTTCGTTCGGGACGGAGAAGCCTACGTTGCCAACATGCACATTGCCCCCTACAAGGAAGGAAATATCTTCAACGTCGACCATCTCCGCGACCGGAAGCTCCTTCTTAATAAGAAAGAAATCGCGAAGATCGGGGCCGCGCTCAAGGAAAGTGGGCTTACCTGCGTACCAACAAAATGCTTCCTTCTCCATGGCCGTGCCAAGCTCGAGATTGCCCTCGCCAAGGGCAAGAAACTCTACGATAAGCGCCAATCGATCAAGGAAAGGGATCTCTCGAGGCGCATTAAGGATGCCCGCAATAGCGGCGGCTCTTCCGAAAATTAATGAATTACGCGTCGGCTCTTGCCTATCTAAGGTCCATCGACCTCACGATGGTCCGCTACGAACGTTCCCATTTCGACTCCTTCGTGAAGGACCGGGGCCTCTCGCTCAAAGTTCCCTTTGTTCATCTGGCCGGGAGCAACGGGAAAGGGTCGACGGCTTCCTTCCTTTACCGGGCTTATTTGGCCGCAGGATATAAAGCCGCCCTCTTCTCCAAGCCCTTTCTCTATGAAGAAAAGGAAATGATTTCCTATCTTGGACAGGACATCGGGGACGAGGAATTCGCATCCTATGTCGAGGCAATGAAAGGGGACTTCCAGCGATACGGCTTAAGCGCCTTCGAGGCTCTAGTGGCCGTTGCCTATGCTTACTTCAATGACGTGAAGCCGGATATCGCCATCATCGAAACGGGAATGGGCGGGAAGCTCGACGCCACCAACATTGCGACGGACATTCCTCTCCTTTCAATCGTGACGAGCGTTTCCTTTGAGCACACTCGTTTCCTTGGGGACTCGATTTCTTCGATTGCATCGCATAAAGCGGGGATTATCAAAAATGACGTGCCTTTTTTGATGGGCCAAGTGCCGCTAGAGGCCTCAAAAGTGCTCGAAAGAGAGGCTAGAAAGAAAAATTCACCCGCAAAAATCGTGTCGAATGTCGAAAACCTATCTTACCTAAGCCCCTATCTACATTTTGATTACGGGCCTTATCGCGACCTTCTGATTCCGTCGATGGCCTCCTACCTGGCCCTCGATGCCGCGATGGCTATTGAGGCCATTCTCATGCTTCGCCTCTCTTTCCCGGTAGGGGAAGCCGCCATCCGGAAGGGGCTCATGGACGGGGTCCTTCCCTGTCGGATGGAGAGCCATCCGCCCTTTATTTTCGACGGGGCCCACAACCCCGAGGCGGCCCGGGCTTTGGCAGTTTCGCTTTCGGCCGCCTTGAGGAAAAAGCCCCTTCTTGTTTTCGCTTCTTTCAAAGACAAGAACGCGAAGGCCGAGTTGGATATCCTCGCCCCTGTTTTCGAGGAGATTTATCTCACGACCTTCGACCACAAAAGGGCAATGGTCCGCGATGACTTCGTTTCCAGGGGGTGCTTATACCCATTCGATGACGACCTATCGAGCCTCGTCTCCCGCCTTTTGGCGAGGTGGCGCGACCGCCGCATTGTTTTCGCCGGGTCGCTGGCTTTCGCCTCCTATGCCCGGCGTTTCTTTGTCTTGGGGAGGGAAAAATGAAACCAATTGAAATGTCCGCCGGCCGGAAGATAGCCTATGCTTCCTTATTTCTCTCCATGGCCATCGTCTCGACAGCCGTTTTCAAAATGATTCCAATGGGAAACCTCTCCTTTCTCCGGTTTTCCCTGACTCCATCGATCATTATCTTCGCCTCTCTTTTCCTCGGGCCGCTTTACGGAGCGGCGGTCGGCTGTCTGAGCGACCTTATCCCGGCTTTTCTCGTCCCGACGGGAGAATGGAATTTTCTTATCACCCTCGTCTATCTTGTGTTTGGGGCCCTGCCATGGTTGTTGGACCGTCTTCTTAGGAAGGCTCCTATCCTCAACAATCCCCTTTCCCTTCTCGCCATTGCTCTTCTCGGAACGGGCCTTTTCTATGCCTACGCCATCATGGAAGGCGGGCTTTCATCTTTCTTCGGGAGCCAAAGCTACTATTTGACCCCAATAATTCTCGTCCTTGTGGCATTACTCAATGTAGGAGGATCGATAGCCTCTTTCTTCCTCTTCAGGAAGGCGCCCGGGAAGCGGGCCCTCCTTATCGATGCCGCGGCGGTCGAGCTCATCGCCGGATCGCTACTGAAGGCCGCGGCTTTCTCCATCTATTTGAGCCTTCTTGCGAGCTCGCCTTCGCCGCTCCCCTTCATTTTTGTCTTGGCCATGCTCCTCATGGGACTTCCCGTGAACGTGACCTTAGATTATTTTTTCGTCAATGTATACGTCTCGGTTGCTACAAAACTGGGCTTGAATAGTGTCGAGGTCGAATAGATGGAAGAAAGAGAAGACGAGACGGCCGTAGAAGAAATCGATTTGGAGCCGGAGATGACCCCGGAGGAAAAGCGGAAAAAGCGCATTTTCTATATCAAATGGGGCTTATTTTTTGGAATTTTGCTCGTGCTTATGATTGTCTGCCTGGCCGTAATTTATTCGCTTTGAGCGTTCCGATGAGTAAAAATCAACGTGCCCACTTTGAAGGCAAAGATTGCAAAAAGTTGACAAAATCGGCTTTACAATGCTTGAAATCCCATTTGACTTCGTCAATGATAAGAACGGGCACGGATTTGTTTTATGGATTTTGTTAAACCTCGTCGCAGCAATGCTGTCTATGTGGACCTGAAAGGCCGCAAACTGATCTCCGGGCGCAATGCTCAGATTTTCACACCTCACGAATGGACGATTCTCGTTGCCCTTTGGAACGCGATGCCGCATGCCGCCAAGCGGAGCGACCTGATTAAAGCGATTTGGGGCGACGTTGAGACCGGAAAAGCCACCCGGACGGTGGACGTCCATATTGCCGCCATCCGGAAGAAGCTCGATGCCATCGACGTCGGTTCGATCGATTCCATCTACGGACTTGGCTATCGGTTCATCCCGGGACGGAAAAAGCTGATTTTCAGCGATTCGGAAAAAGAGATTTGAGGCCTGAAAAAGGCCTTTTCTTTAAACGATGTCCAATCCTTTCCCCTTGATGAAAAGCGCCGGGGGAAAGACAATCTTCGCATGAGCAACGACAAGCTTCCGATCAAAGAACGTTACTTCGAGGGAGACGAGTCGTTCACCGAAGATTACGTGAAGAGCCTCGATACCGGCGACGTCCGCTTCTGGGATGCCTATGCCAAGGCCATCGATCAGTACGCTTCGGCCAAGAAAGAAAAGTAAGCGCCATATTTGACTGACGGAGTTTCGGCTCCGTTTTCTTTTATCGCTATTCAATTCCAAAATAATACATTTGTGTAAACGACCTAAATCACTACGGTGCCTCTATTTCCATCTTTTGCCCTTTTTAAATGGTTGTCTCGGGGTTAACCTATCCTCATGGAACAAAGCAAGCTTTGGCAAAAGGGGATCGTCTATCAGGTTTATCCCCGTTCGTTTGCCGATTCCAACGGCGATGGCATCGGCGACATCCCTGGGATCATCTCGAAGCTGGATTACCTGCGCTCGCTCGGCATCAACATCATTTGGCTTTCGCCCATTTACCCGACTCCCAATGCCGATTTCGGCTACGACATCTCTGACTACATGTCCATCAATCCCGAATTCGGGACGATGGCTGATTTCGACCGCCTCCTGAGGGAAAGCAAGAAGCGGGGCATCCGCATCGTCATGGATTTGGTCGTCAACCACACCTCGGATGAACATCCCTGGTTCAAGGCCAGCAAAGACCCGAGTTCCCCCTATCACGATTACTACATTTACAAAAAAGGGCCGAAGCCAGGGGTCCCGCCGAACAACTGGACGAGCAATTTCGGAGGTCCGGCCTGGGAGTACGTTCCCGAGATCGACGAATGGTATCTCCATCTTTTCTCCAAGAAACAGCCCGACCTCAACTGGAGGAGCGAGAAAGTGGTGGAGGAAGTGGAAACAATCCTCCGCTTCTGGCTCGACAAGGGCGTCTACGGTTTCCGCTGCGACGTCATCAACCAGATCTACAAGGAGTCTTTCGAAGACGGAAAGTGGAAGCCTTGGCTTGTCGGCCAGGAGCACTACCTCATGAAGGAAGGCAACCACCAGATCCTCCGGCGCCTGCACGACGAGGTTTTCGCCCAGTACGATTGCATGACGGTCGGGGAGACCTACAACGTCGATTTCAAGAACGCCCGCCGCTTCATGGACGGGGAGCTCGACATGGTCTTCCAATTCGATACGATGAATGCCGATAAGGTCATCGTTCCCGTTTTCGTGACTAAGCGGTGGCACAAGAAATTCAAGAAGACGCTTTCCGATTGGGAAGAACAGGCCAATTGGAATGCCGTCTATCTCGAGAACCACGATCAGAAGCGTTCGGTCTCCCGTTTCGGGAGCAAGGACAACCACGATCTTTCCGCCAAGATGCTGGCCACTCTCCTTTTGACCCTCAAGGGCACGCCTTTCATCTACCAGGGGGAGGAAATCGGGATGGAAGACTATCCCCTTTTCAAAAAGAAGGAGTACAAGGATCCAGTAAACTTCTGGCTTTACGGCCTTCTAAGGAAGTTCCGTTTCTCCGAGGAGCGGTGCCTCCGCCTCGTCAACAACATGAACCGCGACCACGCCCGGACCCCGATGCAGTGGGACGATGGCCCGGCTGCCGGCTTCTCGAGCAATCAAGCGACGTGGCTACCTGTGAACCCCAACTACAAGAAGATCAACGTGAAAGCCGAGGAGAACGATCCCGATAGCATCCTTTCCTATTACAAAAAGCTCATCGCCCTCCGCCAGAGTGATGACGTCCTTTGCCTTGGCTCCTATGAGAAGATGGATACCAGGCCGGCGGTCTTTGCCTATTACCGCCTCTATGGCGGCAAGATGCGTTTTGTCCTTCTCAATCTTACCGATCGTCGGGTGAGCTTGCCCAAAGCCATTCGGGAAATGAAGGGGAAGGTCCTCCTTAGCAACTATGAGGGGGCCGGTTTCACTTACAAGAAATTCCTTCGTCCCTACGAGTCGCTTATCGTCGATTTGAGCGAATAGCCTTCGCAAAAGCCTTGTTTATTTTTGGAAACACTCTTCGAAGCTCCTTTTACTGTCGCCATTTCCCAAAGGCTTTCTTCTCTTTAGAGAAGAGAAAGCGGGCGCTTTGTTGTATACTTCCCTAGCCTAAGCCGGGCTTAGGGGAATTTTCATGGAAGAACATCGCAAAGACTATCTCAGCTGGGATGAATACTTCATGGGCATCGCCCTCCTTTCGGCGATGCGGAGCAAAGACCCGTCGACCCAAGTCGGGGCTTGCATCGTCGACGGCGATCGGAAGGTCGTCTCGATTGGCTATAACGGAATGCCGCGGGGCATCGACGACGAGAAGATTCCTTGGGGGCACGGGGACGGCCTCGAGAGCAAATACCTCTACGTTTGCCATGCTGAGTTCAATGCCATCCTGAATGCCCGAGGCGGGAGCAATCTCCAAGGATGCACCATCTACGTTACGCTTTTCCCCTGCAACGAATGCGCGAAAGCCATCATCCAAACTGGTATCAAGGAGCTTGTTTACCTGAGCGACAAGTATGCCGGGGGAACGATTTACCTCGCCTCCCGGAAACTCCTCGAAATGGCCGGGGTCAAGGTACGGCCCTACGAGGGGAAGGAACTGGAGATCACGACTCGATGAGGCCGAATTCGTCTTTTGGGAAGCGACTCCTCGTTTATATCGTCGTCGCCTTCCTTGTCATCGGATCTTGCTTTGGGATCGTCGCCGGTTCGGTCGGGCTCGACAATTGGGTCTCCTACCTGATCCTCGGCATCGTCGCTTTCCTCTTTCTCGCACTTGTCGTCGGAAACGAGGTTTATATTTGGCTTTTGCGAAGGAAATCGAAAAAATGAAAGCCTTGTCGATCAGCCATCTTTCTTTCGCCTATGCCGAAGGCGACCCGGAGGTCCTCGCCGACCTTTCCTTCGATGTCGAGGAAGGGGAATACGTTTCGCTCATCGGTCATAACGGCTCGGGCAAATCGACGTTGGCCAAGCTCGTGACCGGGCTTTTGGGCTTCCGCTACCAAGGGTCGGTCGAGATTTTCGGCATCTCCCTATCGAAGGCGACGGTCCGGGAAGCCCGGAAAAACATCGGCCTTGTCTTCCAGAATCCCGACAACCAGTTCGTCGGCTCGACGGTCGAAGAAGACATTGCCTTCGGCTTGGAAAACCATTCGGTTCCCCGGGAGGAGATGCCCCTCATCATCGATTCCTTTGCCAAGGAAGTCGGGATGGAGGCCTATCTCAAGAAAGCCCCCGAGGGCCTCTCGGGCGGGCAAAAGCAAAGGGTCGCCATCGCCGGGGTCCTGGCCATGAAACCGCGCCTCCTCATCCTCGATGAGGCAACCTCGATGCTCGACCCCGCGGGAAAGAAGGAAATCCTTTCGTTGATTCATCGCCTCAAGAAGGAAAACCCTTCCCTTTCCATTCTTTCGATTACCCATGACGTCGAGGAAGCAGCCAAAAGCGACAAGGTCATCCTCCTCAATTCCGGAAAGAAGATCAAAGAAGGAACGCCGATCGAGGTGTTCAAGGACCGCCCGGCCCTCGAGGCGATCCGCCTCGATGCCCCCTTTGCCTATCGCTTGGCCGGTGCTCTCCGGGAACGGGGAATCGATGTGCCTTCCGACATCGTGAGCGAAGACGCTCTCGCGAGGTGGTTATGCCGATAGAATACAAGAACGTTTCCTTCGTTTATTCGGCCGGCTCTCCCTTCGAAAGCGCCGCCCTTGCCGGTATCGACTGCGCCATCGAGCCGGGCTCTTTCCTGGCCCTCGTCGGTCGGACAGGCTCGGGCAAGTCGACGATGGTTCAGCTTCTGAACGCTCTTCTTGTTCCGACCCAAGGTGAGGTCATCGTCGAGGAGTATGTCAATTCCTCCGACAAGAAAAGACGGACCAAGAAACTCAAAGGGCTCCGGAAGAAGGTCGGCTACGTCTTCCAATTCCCCGAGTACCAGCTGTTCCTCGATACCGTCGAGAAAGACGTTGCCTATGGCCCTAAGAACTTCGGTGCCTCCTCGGAAGAGGCCCTGAAGAAGGCCCATGAAGCGCTTCTTCGGGTCGGCCTCGACGCTTCTTTCTATGGCCGCTCGCCATTCGCCCTTTCGGGCGGGGAAAAGCGCAAGGTCGCCTTGGCCGGGATCCTCGCGATGGAACCCGACGTTCTCGTCCTCGACGAGCCGACCGCCGGGCTCGACCCCGAGGCTAGCCGCGAAATGATTGCCCTTTTCAAGGACATCAATGCCCGGGGAACGACGATTGTCCTCGTCTCCCACGACATGGACCTCGTTCTCGAATGCGCCAATCGCCTTATCGTCCTCGAGGACGGGAAGATCGTGAAAGACGGCGACCCTTCTTCCCTTTTCGAGGTCGACCTCGAAAGCTATGCCCTAGAAGAACCGAAGGTGTTTGCCTTCGTCGACCTTTTGAAGAAGGGCGGCCTCGGCATTTCCCCGTCCCTCGTTTCCGACGTCGATAGCTTGGCCGACAAGATCAAGGAGGCTTTGAAATGAGTGCCTCCTTCGCGATGGGGCGTTACGTCCCTTACGACACCTTCATCCACCGGCTCGACCCGCGGACGAAAATCCTTGCCCTCGTCCTTTTCATGATCGCCGTCTTCATGGGGCAGGCCACCTACGTCATGTCCTTCCTCGTCAACGGCGTTATCCTCGTTCTCGCCTTGGCCCTCTACATCCATAGCCGGATGAAGATCAAGACCCTCCTCAAATCGATCCTGACGATGTGGTTCATGATCCTCTTCCTCCTCATCGTCTACGTCTTTACCCCCCGGGATGCTTCCGCGGCCCATCTGGCCTTCAACCTTTGGGGCATCCCCGTCTATTGGGAAGCTTTCCTCGACACGGCCCGGATCGTCCTCCGTCTCGTCCTCATGGTCATGTTCTCCCTCATCCTTACGGCGACGACCCGTCCGCTCGACCTTACCGATGCCCTCGAGTGGTACGTCTACCCCCTCAAGTTCATCGGCTTCCCGACCCACATCTTCGCCATGATGCTTTCTCTCGCCCTCCGCTTCATCCCGACGATCATGGACGACGTCAACCGCATCATGAAAGCCCAGACCTCCCGGGGCGTCGACTATTCCCACGGCTCGATCGTCAGCAAGATCAAGGCGATGGTTTCCCTCATCGTCCCCCTCTTCGTCCAAGCTCTCGTCCGGAGCGACGAGTTGGCCAACGCCATGGAATCGCGGGGCTATGACCCCAATGCCAAGCGGACGAGGTATCGGAAGCTATCTTTCCATCTTTCCGATCTTTTTGCCGTCTTGGCGGTGGCCTCCTTCACGGCCCTCGTCATGTACGTCTCCATTTCCGGCTTCGATCCCTTCCTTGCCTGGGGCGGCATCGCGACATGGTAATCAAGGCCAAAGTCGCCTATCTCGGGCGCGATTTCCTCGGCTTCGAGCGCCAGAAGGAGGGTAGAACGGTCCAAGGGACCCTCGAGAAGGTCTTGGGCGAGTACTTCGGCTCGGAGATTCTCATACAGGGAGCCGGGCGGACCGATGCCGGGGTCAATGCCTACGGCCAGGTCGTTTCCTTTTCCGTTCCGCGGGACATTATCGATTTCGAGCGCGAGCGCCGGGCCATCGACCGCCGCCTCCCGAGCGACTTAAGCCTTCTTTCCCTCGAGGAGGCCCCCGAAGGCTTCCACCCCCGGAAGTCCGCCAAGTACAAGATCTACGCCTATCGCTTTTCCTTTGCCGAGCGCGATGTCTTCAGCCCCGATGTCGCCTTCCTCGACCGCGAGGAGAAGTTCAGCCTCGAAGCTTTCCAAAAAACCCTCTCCCTCTTCGTCGGGAAGCACGATTTCTCTTCCTTTACCAGCAAGAAGGAGGACTCCCGCGGCTTTGTAAGGACGATCGAATCGATCGACGTGGCGAACAAGGGGCGGGAGATGAGTGTCGTCTTCAAGGGCGACGGCTTTCTTACCTACCAGATACGCTTCATCGTCGGGGCGGCTTTCAAGGTCGCCTATGGCGAGCTGCCCCTTGAGGAGGTGCGGAAACGGATCGATTCCAAGGAAAGGTCCATCCTCTCCTACAAGGCTCCGGCCCAGGGGCTGAGCCTCCTTTACGTTGGATATGAATAAGCTCGATTACTGTTTCCATAGCCACACCGCACGATGCGGACACGCCTACGGAAGGGACGAGGAATACGTCCATTCCGCCATCGAGGGCGGGTTTGCCGCCATGGGCTTTTCCGACCACGCGATGTTTCCTTTCCTTACCCAGCCCGGGATGCGGGGGTCCTTTGGCCTTATCAAAGATTACGTTGCCTCGGTCAGGGACCTTCAAAGGAAATATGCCCAAGACATCGACATTCGCCTCGGTTTCGAAGCCGAATGGATCGGGAAGGGCCGCTCTTCCTACTTCGAGGAACTCTATCGCGATTTCGGGTTCGACTATTTCATTCTCGGCCACCACATGTGGTTCGACGAGGATGGATGCGGTTGGTTTGCCTCCCTCCCGCGGAAGGAAGCCTTGAAAAAGTATGCCGACGATGTGATCGAAGCCCTAGGGAGCGGCTATTTCCTCTATCTGGCCCATCCTGACCTCTTCATGAGCTGGCCGGGGGCCGATTTCGGGACCTTGGAGAAGGAAGCGACCGGGCGGATTGTCGATGCCGCGGTGGCCTTTGACGTTCCCCTCGAACTCAACATGGGCTATTCCCGTTACGGGGAGATGGTGAAGTATGGGAATGTAACGACCTACCGTTACCCGTTCCTTCCTTTTTGGGATATCGCGAAGGAGAAGGGAGCGAAGGTCGTCATCGGCGTCGATGCCCACGCCCCAAGCGATTACCTCGAGAGCGACTTCCCGTATTTCCAAGGCATCGTCGAGGCCAAGAAGCTCTCTTTCCTTGAGAAGGAGGAAATGCTTTCCCGGAT
>CASFWS010000016.1 GCA_949298295.1 uncultured Bacillota bacterium
CGAGGGGATCGGGCTACCGCCCGCTTTATCTCCGGTCACTTCCTCTCGGAAAACACAACGCCTACTCGCGCGGCCTTCCGGCCATCGTCCAATCCGAAAAACCCGACGTCATCGTCGTAAACGGCTATTCCACCTTGGCGGAAATGCACCTCCTTTCCTATTTGAAGGGAGAGGGAATCCCCTATGTCTTTGCCATCAACGGAGGCATCGTCAAAAGCAGTGAGCCATCTTTAAAAAGGAAACTGAAAGAGCATTACATCAAAGGAGCCGGCCTTTATCTCTCGCCCGACGAACATTCGAGTTCCTATTTGACCCATTACGGGGCCGAGCCGTCCCGCATCAGGATTTATCCCTACTCGACAATCCGGGCGAAAGACATTCCGGAGAAACCGCTACCCCACGAGGAGAAGATGGCCTATTGGGCGAACGATCCCTTGACCAGGGAAGCCGCGGCCAACAAGAAAACGGTCTTCGTTGCCATCGGCTCTTATATCGAACGGAAAAACGGACGCCAGCTTCTTTCCCATTGGACGAAAGTCCCTCGCGATTGCCTTCTTTTGATGATTGGGGAGGGCGGGCAAAAGGACCAATATCTTTCCTTCATCGAAAACAACGGGCTCAAGAACGTTGTCCTTTATCCCTTCCTTAGCCACGAAGGCATTCTAAGGGGCCTTCGGCACGCGGACCGTTCGATCTTCCTCACCAAGGAAGACATCTACGGTCATGTCGTCAATGAATCACTATCCCAAGGGACTCCCGTCATTGGTTCTATCCACTCCAACGCGGCCTTGAAGCTTCTTTCGGGAAATCAAGCCGGCTGGCTCATTGACCCTTCGAACGAAAAGGATTTCCTCAAGGCCGTCGAGGAGCCTCTCGATCCATCTAAGGAAGAAAAAGCCCTCGCGGAAGCCCGGCTGAACACCATTGAGAAAATGGTCGAAGCCCATGTCGCCATCCTGAACGACTTTCGGAAGGGAATAGCAAAATGAGGATCCTCTATTTCACGAGGGCCCTGCCTGACCCCCTTTATGAACGTTTCCTCAATGAGGGATACGCCCTTAATAACCCTTCGAATCAAAACTTCCATTCCCGCCTTATCGCTTCTCTTCGCCTCGGGGCAGACGTCGAGTGCGTGACTGTCCTCCCCCAAAATATCGGCTCCAAGGACATCGTTCGCTATCCCGGCTGGCATTACCTCTTGCCGCGGGGGATCCTCTTGCCCTTCGCCAATCAGTTGCCCAATCTGAACATCGGAAATTTCGACGTGCTCCTTTTCGACACCCTGGCGGCCAAACTTGGCCAAGCCGCCGTTTCTTTGGCAAAAAAACGCGGCAAAAAGGCCATCGGTATCGTTACCGATAACCCGAAAAACATCGCAAAAGCCCCTTTTTATTTCCAAATTGCCGTTAAGGAACTTTGGAAGGCGGCATCGGCTGCGATTGCTGTTTGCCCGGCCCTATGCCTTCCGGGCAAGCCCTCTTTTCTCCTTCAGGGCATCGTAAGGGAAGAGGAAGCTTCTCCCTATCGGGATAAGGGGCCTTACCTCTATTTTGCCGGGGCCCTTTCCGAGCGTTTCGGTCTTCCTTCCCTCATCGAGGACTACCTCAAGGCCGACCTCGCTTGGCCTCTATTGGTCGCCGGCCACGCTTCGGCCTTTGTCACCCCGAATGAAAAAGTCGTCGCCCTCGGGCAGCTGAGTGAACGGGAAAACGCTTCATACGAGGCTGGAGCGTCCCTCCTTCTCAATCCTCGGCCCCTAAATGAAGAACTCGACAGGGAGTCCATTCCTTCCAAGATGTTCGAATATCTAGCCTCCGGCCGCCCCGTCGTCTCGACGAAGCACCCCTACTTCTTCTCGCGCTTCCAAGACAGCATCGATTTCCTCGACGGCTCTTCTTTCCTCCCCTACTTCCTCTCCCACCGGGACAAAGATGGAGGACTAAAAGATCTCAAGAAGAATAAGGCAAGAGAAATAGTCGTCAATGAATACGGTATATCGGCTTGGTCGAAGAAGCTTCTTCACTTTTTGGCCGAGACGATTGCCGCTTCCAACTGATCCATCACTTTCTCAAAGGCAAAGCGCTTCTCGAAAGCTTCGCGGTTGGCCTCTCCCATGGCCTTTTTCGTCTCTTCGTCGAGGAACATGGCCGTCTCTAATCCCGCAACGATCTTCTCTCCGATCTGATCGACGATGAGGCTTCCGCCGATTTGTTCGAGCAGGGCTCGTCCATCCCCGGCAATGAGGGCGAAAATCGGCTTTCCGCAGGCGAGGGAGGTGATGAGTTTATTGGGAATCGTCTTGTAGACCGGGGAGGCCCCGCTTCGGAGGGAAACGAGGATCATGTCGGCTTTCTCATAGAAGGAAGACACTTCCGCGACGCTCTTGGGCCCATGGAAAAGGACCCGATCCTGAATCCCCAGTTCCTTGGCTTTACGCTCCGCGGCTTCGAAATTGGCTCCCGTGCCGATCACGTGGAAATGGAAAGGCTTCTCCTTCGGGAGCTTTCCGACAGCTTCGATCATTTCCTCAATAAGCTGAAGCTTTCCGACGTTGCCCGCGTAAACGAGGTTGAAGCCTTCCGGGAGTTCGACATCCTTAGCCGGCCTCGCTTCCTCGTCGGCTTCGATAAGGGGCGGCTGGGGAAGATAGGATATGTTCGAAGATGGCATCCGAAGAGTCGAGACGAAATAGTCTTTGAAGGAGGGAGAGGAGATAAGAATCTCGTCGGCTCCGAGATAGATTTTCCGCGACCAGCGATAAAGGATGCGGTAGAGCAGATGCTCGGGATTGACGTTCCCGGCGACGACCGCCGATTCGGGCCAAAGGTCGAGGCAATGGAGGACGTGGGGAATGCCGTGCTTACGGGCATAGGTGCAGGCCCCTTCGACCGACATGACCGGCGACATAGACATCGAGTAAACGACATCGAACTCCTCTTTCAGCCGGGAAAGAAAGCGCCGGGACGAAAAATTGAAGCTCAAATAATTCAGGATGAGGGAAAGCTTCCCCTTCTTCCGGGGGCGAAGCCAAACCCGGTGGATTTTCACCCCGTTCCTCTCTTCGTAGGAAAGACCCCGATATGGATTCGGGATCCCATCAAGCCCATAGTTCGGTAGCCCGGTCACGACGCTCACTTGGTGGCCTCGCTTAACGAGGTTCTCAGCAATCGGGGTGATCGTTACTTTTTCCGGATAGTAATACTGGCAGACGATGAGGATGCGCATCTGCAAAGGATTATCTCACAACCAAGGCGTCCGATGCCCCAAAAGAAGGAAGTAAAACAAGATATTTCGGCAGGAAACCTTTCCTCCCAAACGGCCATGTTTCATATTCCCGCGGCCGCCTCCTCTTCGCCCAAAGGGGAACTCAATGGCTATAATTTCCTCGATGCTCAAGCCTGCCCTCCACGAAAACCGCTTCAAGCGCATGCTCGTTACCCCTTTCCGCGGCCTTGTGAAGCGCCTTTCGCCCGTCCTTTACGTCAAACTCCAATACCGATATCTGACGCACCGGAAACTCGACTTGAAAAATCCGGTCCGCTACACCGAGAAGCTTCAGCACCTTCGCCTCTATGAGTATCCCCGAAATCCCGAGGTCAGCCGCCTGGCTTCCCGCCTCGGGGCCCGCGATTACCTAAAGGAACAAGGCTACGAAAACCTCCTCATACCCTTGTTGGGATCCTATCCCTCTTTTGACGCGATCGACTTCGGGAAACTCCCCTCTTCCTTCGTCCTCAAATGCAATCACGCTTCCGGATTCAACGCCATTATCGAGGACAAATCAAAGATAGATATCGCAGATTTGCGGACGAAATTCACGAAATGGCTCAAGACTGACTACGGGAAATTGACGGTCGAGCCCCACTATTCTCCGATACCCAGGATGATCGTTGCCGAGCCGCTGCTTGAAGATAACGGCCATCTCCCGACCGAATACAAAATCCATGTCTTCAACGGCAAGGCCAAAAACCTCTACGTCGTCCGGGGGCGGGGAAAAGACATCCGCTACGACCAACTGTATATCGACTGGACACCCTTCGATGCCTCCCAGTTCAATGGCTGGAAGAAAGGGGATGTCCCGCCCGAGAAACCGGCCAACTTCGACGAGATGGTCCTTGTCGCCGAAAAACTAGCCGCCCCTTTCCCTTTTGTCCGGGTCGACTTCTACTCGATCGACGGGCGCATCTATTTCTCCGAGATGACCTTCACCCCGGCCAAGGGGACCCTCGTCTTCGACGGCGACGAGGCCGACTTCATCCAAGGCCGGTGGCTAACTCTGCCTAACGCCAAGTAGAATCGACGAACATTACCTCGTAAAGAAGAAGCCCGAAGTGATACTCACTTTCCTCGTCTGCCACCGCCGAGATCTTTTCCTCTTCGCCAAGGGGGTCGCGGTAATTCGCGTAGGAAAGCCCGTAGCCGATGAGCCCTTCCTTTCTTACGTCTTCGAGGCTGAAGCCGGTGAAGGAAACGGCCTCGCCGCCGTTATCGGTATTGACGTAGGTATCGGCCAAACGATAGGTGTTTGAGGTTCCATCCTCATAGTAGAAGTCGACCAGAAGGTCGATTTGCACCAGCCGCGGGGTCGTGTCGCCGGAATTGGAATCGTCATCGCTTCCCCCGCGGAAGGAAACGAGGAAATAAGAGCTGTCGACCAATGTCTTCGGAAGTCTGGTCGAAAAGCCCTCTTCATCGATGGAGACGAAGGCCAAGGAGTGCGTCCCGTAGCAATACATCTGGCCGTTGTAGAGTTTGGAGAGATAGCCTAAGGAAAAGGCCGAATCCACCGTCGCGAGACACTTTGTCTTTCCAAAATCGTGCCCGATGTAGGGACTAAGATCCCGCCCTTCCAAGGTCAGGACCCAGTTCCCGGCCAAAGTCGTCGTAAGCGTTTCTCCCTCATAGGAGAGCATATCGCCATAACCGGCGTCCCTTAGCCCTAGATGGACCGGAAGGGAAGCGTCGGGCGAAAGGGGGCCACTACCGGAGGGATTCCCGCGAACCGGCTGAGCCGGGTCGAAAGAGAGAGCTCCATCGCCCTGAAGGGAGGTGCCTCCCCCGTTGAAGAAGCCGTCCGTCGGGTTGTCTTCAGTGAGAGGATGGAGGACCGTCTCGGCACTTGGGCGCTCTTCGAAATCGTGGTAGCCCACGTAGTAAAAAGCCGTGAAATCGCCATTCACATTGATCGAGGGATCCATGAGCCCCTGGACGTAGGAACATCCGCCAAGGACAAGGCCTGCCAAAGGCGCGAGCCAAAGGGTCTTCTTAGTCATTTCTCCCTCCTTCGACCGCGAGGGCCTTCCGGAAATACAGTGGCCGATACCCTAAGCCCAAAAGAACGAGGAGGGCGGCAAAAAGGGCGTTTCCTCCAAAGGGCGAAACATAGGTCTGGTCATCGCCTTTGGTTACGTAGGGGGTCATGTCCATGAAGAAGGTCATGTAGACGAAGTAGGCGAGGAAAGCCATCGTCACGCACACGGCAAAGGGACTTCGCCTCTCATCGTGAAGCAAGCGGTAAAGAAGGACGACGGTCGAGAAGAAAACGACGAGGAAAGAGAGGAACCCCACGAGCCCGCCTTCCATGAAGGGGATAATCTCGAAAGTCTGAAGGCCGGAATTGATCCAAGCGGTCCCAGACCAAAGGGAGGAATTGTAGTAAAGAGAAGATCCGCTTTGGTAATAGGGATTCATTCCGAAAAGAAGAGAAAGGAAGCTCCCGTACCCATCATGGTAGAAGGTGGCCGATATGATGTCGTTAATGGGTTTAGTCCAACGGGTGTTATTGAAAAGTTTCCGCAAAAACCCGCTGGAAAATAGAGAAGTCTCATTGGACAAAACGATCCCGAAATAGACGGCAGCGACCAAAACGACAATTCCCATCACCGCGACCGAGGCAATCTTCAACCACCGCGGCGGCGCCTCCTTGAAACGGGCAAAGCGAAGGCCGAGGGCAGCCAAATAGACTAAAGCCGCGACGACAAGGGCCTCGATAAGGGGAACGGTCACGATAAAAAGAAGGCCGATCGTGCCAATGGCGGACAAGAAGATTCCTTTGGCCTTATCCTCGCGGAAATCCACGAACATCGTCCCGGCTCCGGCGGCCGCGAGGACGGTGCTGAAGCTCCCGGCGTACTCTTTCGACACCCGGGTCATCGCCGTCCCGAGAAGGAAGACGACTTCCTCGTCAATCGGGCAGGCGACTCCGTTTACGTAGTATTGCTTCCCGCGGTAGATAAGGGTGTGCCAAGGCCCATAGAGGATCATCGTCGAGAGCCAGCTCACCAAAACGAGGAGAGCTAGCCCGCCAAGGACGGCATAGACAAAGAACCAGGGGTCGAGTTTGCTTTCTTCCTTGGCGGCAAAGCCGAAGAGGAAAGAGCCGGCAAGGCCCATGAGGGAAAGGAGACCCGAAACGACGCCGGAAAAAGCATCGCCATAACTATTGATGGCAAAGACCCCGAGCGAGATAGCCGGGAAAAAGACAAGGAGCGGGCCGGCATAGAGCCAAAAGGATTTCCTTTCGGCCTTGCTCTTCTTTCGGCCCGAGGAAAGGAGCATCAAGATGGAGACGGCGAGGAGCATCATCCCGACGACGCTGACGAGGAGACTTTCCCCGAAGGAAAAAGCCAAAAGAAGCGAAAGGAAAGCACCCACTAGCGATAGGGCGTTCTCTTTCTTCAGCCACGGCACATGTTTCATTTCGACGGAATGTTAACACCGCGCCTTGTGATTGGAGAAGCGCCAGCTATGCCGATGATACCAGCTCGAGGAAGGATTGCTACTTCCAACCGGTAATCAATTATCGGCTCTTTTAACCGCGTGGGGGCTTGTCTATAATTCTTTATGCTTGCAAAGCAAGCAATGGTAATGAAGGAGAACAGACAGAATGCCATTCATTGAATCGATCCACGCCCGTCAGATCATCGACTCGCGCGGAAACCCGACCGTTGAAGTCGATGTCCTTACCGAAAGCGGAGCCTTCGGACGGGCTGCCGTCCCGAGCGGCGCTTCCACCGGCGAAAGGGAAGCCCTCGAGCTTCGCGACGGAGACAAGAAGGTCTACGGCGGGAAGGGTGTTCTCAAGGCTGTCGAGAACGTCAACAAGATCATCGCCCCGAAACTCATCGGCTACAGTGTCCTCGATCAGGTCCAGATCGACCGCACGATGATCGCCCTCGATGGAACCGAAACCAAGAGCAACCTCGGCGCCAATGCCATCCTCGGCGTCTCGCTTGCCGTTGCCAAAGCCGCGGCCGACTATCTTGGCATTCCGCTTTACCGCTACATCGGCGGCCCGAACGCCAAATCCCTCCCGATCCCGATGATGAACGTCATCAACGGCGGGAAGCACGCCGACTCCAGCGTCGATTTCCAGGAATACATGATCATGCCGGTCGGCGCCAGGAACGTGAAGGATGCCATCCAGATGGGTGCCGAAACCTTCGCGGCCCTCAAGAAGATCATCAAGGATCGCGGCGACGTCACCGCCGTCGGCGACGAAGGCGGCTTCGCCCCGAACGGCCTCAAGAACAACGAAGAACCCCTTGAGCTTCTCGTCGAGGCCATCAAGGCCGCCGGCTACGTCCCGGGCAAGGACATTTACCTTGGCATGGACGTCGCTTCCAGCGAGTTCTACGATGCCGAGACGAAGACCTACAACCTCCACCGCTCGGGCGAAGGCAAGAAGACGACCGACGAGATGATCGAGCTCATCGCCGGCCTCGTCGAGAAGTATCCGCTCATCACCGTCGAAGACGGCCTCAGCGAAAACGACTGGGAAGGCTGGAAGAAGCTTACCGAGCGCCTCGGCAAAAAGGTCCAGCTCGTCGGCGACGACCTCTTCGTCACTAACGTCAAGTACGTCGAAAAGGGCCTTGAGATGGGCTGCGCCAACAGCGTCCTCATCAAGCTCAACCAGATCGGCACCTTGACCGAAACCCTCGACACCTGCGAAAAGGCCATGAGGCACGGCTACACCTGCGTCGTCTCCCACCGCTCCGGCGAGACCGAGGACACGACCATCGCCGACCTCGTCGTCGCCCTCAACGCCGGCCAGATCAAGACCGGATCGATGTCGAGGACCGACCGGATCGCCAAGTACAACCAGCTCATCCGCATCGAGGAAGAGCTCGGCGAGGAAGCGACCTACCCGGGCATCAAAGCCTTCTACAACCTCGGCAAGTAAAGCCACTCAATAAGGGTCCGCGGTCCAATCCGCGGCCTTTTTTATGTCACAAATTAGACTATTGCCCTCGTCAATGAACGATAAATATAATCAGTGTGACATGGAAAACCTATCGCTCAATCAAAAAATCCTCTCGGTGCCGGCCGGGAGCTTGATCATGGCCTCTGACTTCAAGAAGGCCGCTTCTTATGAAGCCGTCCGGCAAGCCCTCTCCCGCCTTGCCAAGAAAGAAAAGATCGTCCCAGTCATCTGTGGCATTTACCTCAAGCCCAAGAAAGGCGAGGACGGCGCGAGCGCCCAAGCGAACCCCCTCGAACTCGCCAGGAAAATCGCCAAGAAGAATTCCTGGACCATTTTCCCGGCCGAGAAAATGGCGCTTCGGGCCATGGGCCTTCAAACCTCCGACGCAGCCGACATCAAGTTCGCTTCCTCGGGGCCAAACCGGGAATACGAGTATGGCGGCGTGAAAATCGTCTTCCACCACCGTTCCAACCGCTTGATGGACGGACTTAGCGAAACGAGCGGCCTTCTCGTCCAGGCCATCGATGCCAAAGGCAAAGACCAGATGAACGACGAGGACCGCGAAGCCATCCGCAAGGTCCTCATCGAAAGGAAAGCCAAGGCGGAAAAGATTCTCGACGAAACGGAAAAGACCTACGCCTGGATTTACGAGGAAATCCGTCTCATCCTCGAAAAAGGCCTCGCCCTTTGATTCCAATCACTTTAGCGGCTCCCGAAAACGGGCCGCTTTTTTGCTGCCTCGAAGGGTTAATAAAATGTTTCACTTTGGAAAAATATGGATTTCCAATGTTTTCCAAGTCAATTGTTTGCCTGTTGCTTGCGAATTGGATAAAATGACTTTGGAAAAATATGGATGTACATAAAACTTCAAAGCAAATATTCTTATGATCATCACAAGAGACCTCTATCTGGACCGGCTAAAGCGGAAGGCAAACAACGGACTTGTCAAAGTCGTCACAGGTTTAAGGCGCTCAGGCAAGAGCTTCCTTCTCATGACCCTCTTCAAGAACTGGCTTCTGGAAACCGGTGTAAAGTCTGAAAATATTTTGGCCATCGATCTCGAATCGGACGACAACCGGGCTCTCCGGAATCCCGATGAACTAAGTGCCTATTTCAAAACACACATCCACGAAGGACAGGGAAGGTGTTACGTCCTTATCGATGAGGCCCAAATGGCCATCCAGAAAAGTGAGTTGAAAAGCGATGAGCCCATTCGTCTCTATGGCATCTTGACCGACCTCATCAAACGGAGGAACGCGGATGTCTATGTCACCGGCTCGAACTCGAAGTTCCTTTCGAGCGACATCCGGACCGAGTTCCGCGGTCGGAGCGACGAAATAAGAGTCTATCCCCTGACCTTTGCCGAGTATTTCTCTTCCTGCCGCCACCAGGACAAACTCCAAGTCTGGCGCGACTACTCGACTTACGGCGGTCTTCCTTATCTAGCCTTCGTCGACAATGAAGAAGATAAGAGAAATTATTTATCCAATCTCTTCTCCAACATCTATTTCAAAGACATCGTCGAACGTTTTTCCCTCCAAGGCGACGAAATCTTAAGCACCCTGACCGACATTTTGGCCTCCAACGTCGGGTCGCTCACCAACCCGACAAGGCTGGCCAAAACCTTCGAAAGCAAAGGCATCAAGGCCAGCGACGTGACCATTTCCCTCGATATCGAAAGACTAATCGATTCTTTCCTTATTCAAAAAGCCGCCCGCTACGACGTCAAAGGAAAGAAATACATCGACTCGCCCTTCAAGTACTACTTCGCCGATATCGGACTTAGGAACAGCCGCCTCCGCTTCCGTCAGCAAGAGCCGACCCACATCATGGAGAACATTATCTACAACGAACTCGTTGCCCGCGGCTACGAAGTCGATGTCGGAATCGTCCGGAAGGAAAGCAAAGACAACGAGGGCAAAAGAAAACTCAAGAACCTCGAGATCGATTTTGTCTGCAATAAAGGAAGCGAACGCTTCTACGTCCAATCGGCCTATTCGATCCCGACCGTTGAGAAAATGAATCAAGAAACGTCTTCTTTGAATAGCGTCCCCGACTCTTTCCCCAAGGTCATCGTGACCCAAGACAACGTCGCGCCGTACCATACCGAAAAGGGCTATCTCGTCATCAACGTCCTCGATTTCCTCCTTGGCCAAAAGTAAAAAAGAAGGCCCCCTTTGGGGGCCAGGTCTTCTTACATCGGATTCTTTTCGAGATAGCTTTTCGCGTAGGAGCAGATGGGCACGATGTGCCAGCCTTCGCCTTTGGCTTTCTTGACGGCCTCTTCCATGAGGCAGCCGGCTAGCCCCTGCCCGCGATAGGCGGGGTCGACGAAGGTGTGCTCGATGATCATCGCGTCGTTTTCCCGCGACCACGAGACGTAGCCAGCTATCTTCATGCCGTCGAGAAGGTAGATGGCTGTATTCCTGATTTGAAGGTCCATGCCTCTTTTTAATGGAAAAGGGTCCAATAGCACAAGGGAAACGCTCAAGAAGCCTTCGCGCCGTCCCGCGAGAGTTCCTTGCTTTCCGCCGCCGGTTCGTTCCGATAAAGGAGCTTGAGGAAGATTGGGGTCAGGAACGAAGTGACGACGATGAGGATGAGGGCGAAAGGCATGATGCCGGAACTGACGAGGCCGGCATCGATCCCCGTCTGAGTCGTGACGATGAGGACCTCGGCCCGAGCCATCATCCCGACGCCGATCCGGAGGGCATCCTTCCCTTTGAAACGGCCAATCAAGGCACCGGAGCCAGCCCCAATGACTTTCCCAAGCATTCCAAGCAGCACCCAGACGAGGCCGAAGACGATGAACATCCAGTTCGTCACATCGAAGTCGGCCGAGTACATCTTGAGAGCGACCGAGGCAAAGAAAATCGGGATGAAGAAGACGTTGCTCGTCGCCTCGGTCCGATGGTCGATGTAGTCGGAAGAGACGGTCCCGGCCAGCATGAGCCCAGCGATGTAGCCGCCGGTGATGTCGGCAATCTGGAAGAAAGCCTGGGCGACGTAAGCCCAAAGGAAGGCGAAAGCCAAAGCCAGGATCGGGATCCGGATATGATGGGGATACCGCTGGCCGAGCCAATTGAAGGCCTTTCGGATAAGGAAGCCGACGCCGAAGGAAAGAGTGAAGAAGATCGCCATGTTAACGACGATGACGATGACTTCGGTCGCCGCGTTGAGCTGACCTCCAAAGAGGGAGATGATGTAGCCGAGAAGGTTGAAATCGGTCGTTCCTTGGCTCGTTCCCGAGAGGGAAATGACGAGGGAAAGGAGAATGATGCCAATGATGTCGTCGATGATGCTCGCGGCGACGAGGGCCGAGCCGACCGGGCTTTCGAGGCGGCCCATCTCCTTGAGGGTCGCGACGGTAATTGAGACTGAGGTTGCCGTCAGGATGACGCCGTAATAGATGTCGCTATAGATGGGGGAGGAAACATCGGATGACAGGAAATCGGTCGATAGCCCACCATAGATCCGGAAGAGAGCCGCCGCCCCAAAGCCAAAAAGGAGGGGAACGATTACGCCAAGGACCGTGATGATGACCGAAGCCTTGCCGACGGCTTTGATTTGCTTAATGTTCGTCTCGATGCCGGCGCTGAAAAGAATCAAGACGACCCCGAACTTCGCCAGGATGTTGATTCCTTCTTCGGTGTAAGGAGTCAGGATCGTCTCGCCCGGAATGAAAGTGACAAGCCCGACCAAGAGCCCAGCCAGAAGAAAGCCGATGACCTGCGGAATCTTGAAATGGGAAAGGAAAACGGAAATGAGTTTGGCCGCGATGAGGATGAGGGCAACGGGAAGCAGGACCTCGAAGGGCGAGCCTAGATCGATGGTAGAAGCAAATGTCATATGGTGTTATCCCCGCTTAGAGAACAAACGATTATAGGAGCATAAGGGCAAATGTGGGAAAAAGCCTTGGCATTTATTGCTTCTTTGAACCGAAATAGGCAGTGCGAGACAACAAAAAGCAGCCGCAAAGGCCGCCTCTTTTGTTTGAATAGCTTCTAAATCAGAATCCCGTGTAAAGAATGATCCCGTAATAGCTGAGAAGGAAGATGAGAAGGGCGTGGATGACGAGGAAGGCGAGGCTCAGCCAGAGGAAGCGATGGCCGTTCAGCGAATCCTCGTTCCGGATTTCCTTGAAGGAAAGGTAGGAGATAAGAAGGCCGAGGCTTCCAAGGAGGAAGCCGCAGACGAGGACCTCGCCCTCGTTGACGTGGAAGGAAGGCTGGTAGTCTTCGTCGTAAAGATGCTTCAACTCCACCGCGTAACGCGTCGAGAGAACGATGACCGAAAAGGTCATGAAGACGACAGCCAAAACGATCCAATAGAATTCCATAAGCGAAGCCTATAACGCCCGCAGGGCGCTTGCAACCTCTTCGCCCGAACCGATCGTCCCAGTAAGAAGCAGAACGACGACCGTCACGATGGCCGCAATGCCGATGAAGAGGAGAATCCAGCTGCCGAGGCTGGAGAATTTCCCCATGAGCCGCCGATTGAAGAAAAGCCATCCCGAACCGAACGGGGTGGCTTTTTCCTTGGAATCGACGACGAATTTCTTGTCGCTATCCTCCATTGCTCGTTACTTCTTGACGACGTATTTCTTCATGTCGAGGGAGACGGCGATGAGGATGATCGCGCCCTTGACGATGTTCATGTAAGCCGTATCGGCGCCGAGGGCCAATAGACAGCTGTCGATGATCTTGAGGAGGGCCGAGCCGAGGACGACGCCGGAGATCTTCCCGATGCCGCCGGTGAAGGAGACGCCGCCGATGACGGCTGCCGTGATCGGGTCGAGCTCACCGCCTTGGCCGGTACCTAACTGAGCGCCGCCGTTGATCGGGTTGTAGATGAAGCCGCCGAAGCCGTAGAGGATGCCGGCCAGGGTGAAGGTGAGGATGATCGTCATGCCCGAGACGTTGGCGGCTTCGGGATTGCAGCCAACCGCGAACATGCTCTTGCCGAACTTCGTCTTGTTCCAGACGAACCACATGATGCCGACGAGGATGATGGCATAGAAGACATACCACTCGATCTTCGTGTTCATGACGGTGAAGCCGCCGGAAACAAAGTTATGGTAGTCAGCCGAGATCTGGACAGAGGAATCCCGGTAGAGAACCGAGAAGCCCATGTTGTTGCCAAGGAAGAGAATGACGCCGTAGACGATGAGTTGGCTCGCCAAGGTGACGATGAAGGGGTGGATCGAGAACTTAGCCGTGAAGAAGCCGTTGAAGGCCCCGCAGAGACCGCCGATGGCCATGACGATGACGAGAACGACGAGAATCCAGATCCACGGCATGCTGGTCGTCCATGGCAGGACGGCCCCGTCCGTCGAGCCAAAGCCGAGAAGGATGCCTGACATGAGAG
>CASFWS010000017.1 GCA_949298295.1 uncultured Bacillota bacterium
GCCAAGCAGCCGAAAAGAATTGGTTTCCTTTTTGAGAAAGGAAACGATGCGCTCCCGGACGGAGGCCTCGTCGTCCACGACGATGACGCTGTACATCGCCTTTATGTTAGCAAAGAAGACCAAAGAATGGCATCCATACCGTGACAGGTGTTTTGTAAAATATTCTTCCTACAATGAGTTGCTTCCATCGTTCTTTTCTTCCAATGTTTGAAGAAAAAGCTGTTGAAAATCGAAAATAAACAGCGGTTTTGCGAAGAATTCTATTTGACAACCTTTGTTTTAGGCATTTGATTGCCAACCTATCCACCGCCGCCATCGATGTTTCTTTATTCCCTGTGATGTTTCTTCCGATACTGAAGCGGAGTTATCCCGTATTCCTTCTTGAACAAGTTCTGGAAATAAGGCTGCGAGGAAAAATACAAGGTGTCACTTATTTCCTGAAGCGACGTGTCCGAATAAGCCAAGAGAACCTTGGCCTCCTCGAGTTTCGCCCGTCGGATGTACTGGGCGATGCTTTGACCCGTCTCTTTTTTGAACTGGGCCATGAAGACCGACCGCGACTTGCCAGATTGGGCAACCACGTCCATGGCCCCGATCGGCTGGTTGGTATGCGACTTGATGTACTGGAGCGACTTGTATACCTCGCCCGAGTAGGAAGCCGGGTGCTTAAGCTCGGCTACCCGCCTTGTAAAGTCGACGACCGCGGAATAGCGGAGCTCGTTGACTTGGTTGATGGAGACGCAGCGTTCGCACTCTTGGATATAAAGGTCGATCAACTGGTAGGTCTGCTCAATGTCGAGGTTGCCCGGGATGGCCCCCGCCTTGCCAATCATCGTGACGAGGCCGATGAAGATGTTCTTGGCCTGGCGAAGAGCGTCTTCGGCCAGCTTTCCTTCGTAAAGGGGGCCGGCTTTGACGATCTTCTTGAACAAGCTGTTGATGCCGAGGACATCTCCCCTTCTCACGTAAGAGAGGATTTCCCTTTCGATGTTATAGGTCCCGTGCCCGTAATTGGTTTCCCGCACGATGTCTTCCGACTGCCGCTGGCCAATCCGCCGGACAAAGGAAGGGGCCGCTGCTTCAAAATAGTCGAGCATCGACACGCTTTTCTGATTGAAGAGAAACTCGACCAAGGCCATGTAGGAAAGAAAGCGATTAAGGGAATAGGACGGTATCGAGGCGAGGAATCCTGAGAGGCGCTCCTTATCTTCCCAAGGAAGGCCGTACTCGTGGATGATTTGGTCAATCGAGGAAGCGTCGGTCGTCTTGTTCACGAAAGGTCCGACGACGAGGACGGAGGCTGCCTTTTTCAGGGCAATCACCCCAAATAAGCCAGCCGTCTCCTCGACGAACGATACCTCCGCGTCCTTTGCCTTCGCGGCAACTTTTTGGTAAATGGCTCCGAAACCCGAACCCGTTGGATCGTAAACAAGTTTCATTCCTTTCCCGAGGAGAACAGTTGGTAGGAAGAAGGAACCATAGAGATATTCGACCGACTTGATGACTTGACTTTTTCGCATGAATATAGGACGTTTTTACAATAAAGAAGACGCCATTACATTACTATAAAAGCGCTTTCACTTACAATTCTGGCAGCATCGAAGTACTGGCTCTCAAGGGCCCGGGAGGTTTGGGGGAACGGCGAAAACTTAGGAAATGGCGAATTGTAAGCGCTTCCCTCAGGGAAGGCGGAAAGGAATTTGGTAGATGAAAGAAATAACGTTGCTCAAGAAGGGACTTTTCGACAAGAAGTTCATGGATTCGCGGGTCAAGACGCGGGCCCTAACCACGAAAGAGAAGATTCTCGGCCACTTGATCGGCCCGCTCGGGCTGATCCTCGTCGTCAACACGATTGCTCTCGTCGTCGAGAAATTCTTCATGCAGATGGTCGGCCTCACCTATCCGGCCGGGGCCGACGGAACGCCCAACCCAATGGCTCAGTCCCTCGGCGATGCCTATCAAACGGTCATGGCGGTCATCAAACTTATCGTCATCGCCGTCGGCTTCCTGAACTCCTGGCTCATTTCCCATACCCAGTCGCGGCAAGGGCGGTTCCGGCCTTGGTACATGATCTTCAGCTTTGCGACAATCATCATCGGCTTCCTCATGTTCCTCATCTCGCCGAATATATCTTCGGGGAGGCCTATTGGTGCGACTTCTTCATTCTCCAGACCGTTTATCACACCATCGGCACGACCTTCTTCTACCTTTTCCGCGACAACATCGTCTCCGTCGTCACCCGCGACCCCATCGAAAAGCAGTCCATCTCCTTCATGCGCAAGCTTTGCTGGACCCTTGTCTCCGGCATTCTCATCGGCCTTATCGTCAACTCCGTCCTCGTCCCTTTCTGGCTTCAGAATGACATCAACGGCTACCCGATTCTTATGATCGTCCTCAGTACCGTCGCCATCCCGCTTTTCCTTCTCGAGTATTTCTACACGAAGGAACGGGTTGTTGAGGACGTCAATCTCGAAACGAAGGAAAACGCGAACAAGCCGCCCCTAAAGGCTCAGCTTAAGGCTCTCTTCACCAACAAGAACTACGTCATCCTCCTCATTCTCACGACCCTCGGCGGCATCGTCGACAACTTCAAGGGCGGCAACGTCCAGTATTACTACATCCAATATCTCCTCGGCGGTGTCGAAAACCCGTCGATGCAAATGATCTACCAGATCGTCACCGGCGTGCCTCTCGGCCTCGGAGCTTTCCTCATCTACCCCCTCTCGAAGAAAGTCGGCATCCGGAATCTCACGATCGGCGGCTATGCCCTCGTCCTCGTCGGAAGCATCATCGGCTGGGCGGCCCCCTCAAACGTCCCAGTGGCCATCGTCGGAGGCTTCCTCCGGAATGTCGGATGGCTTCCCAATAGCTATATCATCGTCATGCTCACATACTACCGGTCGAATTCCGGACGGGCATCCGCCTTGAGGGCCTCCTAGGCATCGGAATCGTCGTGGCCATCCAAAATCTCCTCTACGCGCCATTTGCCGGCGGCTACGAGTCGAGCCTTCTCAACATGGGTTTCACCGACAACCTCGAAGTAATGCCGAACCCGTCGGACAACATCAAGAATTTCATGTCGCTCGCCTTCTATCTCTTCGACATCATCCTCTCGTCCGCCTATGTCATCCTCTTGCCGTTCGTCGACGTCGAAAAGCACATCGGAACCATATCCAGAGAGTTGATATCCAGGAAGCGCGAGGCGGTCATCGCCCAGGGCAAAACGTGGTACGACCCGGAAGTCCAGGACCAAATGGAACGGGCGGAGCTAGCCAAGGAACACGAGGAAGACCGCATCGCCGACCTCAAGGAACTCTGTGCTAAGAAAGGGCTCGACTTCGAGACCGAGAACGCGAAGTACTTGGCCGCCAAGAAGGAAGCCGACGAAAAGCAGGCCGAAAAGGATAAGAAGAAGGCCGAAAAGGCCGCCGCCAAGAAGGCCAATCAGGAAGCAAGGGCGGAAAGCAAAGAAGCGAAACGCGTCGCCGCTCTCAAAGCCAAATGTGAAAAGCAAGGACTCGATTTCGAGGCCGAAAACAAAAAGTACTTCGACGCTTTGGCCGAAAAGAAGGCCAAAAAAGCGGACGAAGAAGCCGCTTGGCGCGAAAAAGAGCTTCAAAAGTATCGTGCCTTCCAGTCCTGGATGGGACACTAGGAAGGCATAGTATGGACGGGGGCTTCAGCACCCCTTCTTCCGACAACAAGGAGCACCACGATGGAAAAAATCCTGAAAGACGGGTGGACGCTAGAAAGGGAAACCGGCGAAAGGATTCCGGTCTCCCTGCCCCACGACGCCATGATCGAGGAAAAGCGCCGGGCTACCTCGCGCACCGGCAAGGATGGCGGCTATTTCCCCGGTGGCATTTACGTCTATTCGCGGGAGCTTCATTTCACCCATCAAGACCTGGACAAGCGCATCGAACTTCTCTTTGAAGGGGTCTATCAGCTCGCGACTGTCTACCTGAACGATGAGGAAATCGCCCGGAATACCTATGGCTATGGGGAATTCACCGTCGACCTCACGGGCAAGGCCCATGAAGGAGCGAACATTCTCCGCGTCAAGGCAGACAATTCCCTCGTTCCCAATTGCCGCTGGTACAGTGGAAGCGGCATCTACCGCCCCGTCCGCCTCTTTGTTCTCCCCAAAGGGGCCCCGACTTTCCTCAAAGTCAGGACGCTTTCCCTCAGCCCGGCGAAAATCGAAGTTACTTCCGACGAAGGAAGCGAAATCGAGATTTATGACGGAAATGCTTTGCTTTATAAGGGTTCTGCAGGCGAAATTTCGATTTCCGATCCTCATGTGTGGTCGCCGGATACCCCATATCTCTACCGGGCCGTCAGCAAAAAGGACGGTGGCGAGAAGGAGACGACCTTTGGCCTCCGGACCATTTCCTACGATGCCAAGACCGGCTTTCTCCTCAATGGAGAGCGAACCCTTCTTCGCGGCGGCTGCCTCCACCACGACAACGGGATCATCGGGGCCGTCTCCCTTTACGACGCCGAATACCGGAGGATCAAAAAACTGAAGGAAGAAGGCTTCAACTGCCTCCGCATCTCCCATAACCCCGCCTCCCGCTACCTCCTCGAGGCGGCCGACCGCCTCGGGATGCTCATCCTCGACGAGTGTTTCGACGGATGGTACCTTCCCAAAAACTACCACGACCACGCCCGTTACTTCTTTTCCGACTATGAGAAAGAGTTGAAGGCGATGGTCGAAAAGGACTATTCCCATCCCTCGGTCATCATGTATTCCCTCGGGAACGAGGTTACGGAAACGGGAACCAAGAAGGGCGTTGCCCTTTTGGACAAAATGTGCCGTTACGTCCATTCGCTCGACGATACGAGGCCTTGCACCGTCGCCGTCAATGTTCTCCTCGACGTCTACTTCAAGCACGGCCTCGGCATCTATCGGGACATTGGAAAATATAAGCCGGTGCCTCTTCCCGAGAAACGCGGCTACCACGAGAAGAAAGCCGGCTCGGCCTTCTTCAATTACTGGACCTGCCGCCTCGGGAAACTCATGTTCATGATGTCGAAGTCGAAGAGTGCCGAAAAGATCGTCGACGCCATTTCGCCCGCCATCGACATCATGGGCCTAAATTATGGTTCTTCCCGCTACGACATCGACATTGTCAGGCAGCCCGACCGCCTGCTCCTCGGGACCGAGACGATGGTCGGGGACCTCTATTACAACTGGGAACGTGTCAAGAAATACCCTGCTCTCCTCGGCGATTTCGTCTGGTCGGCCTGGGACTACCTCGGGGAGGCCTGCATCGGGGATTGGACTTACCACTCCTACAAGGGACTCCCGCTTCTCGCGGGCCAAGGGATGCTCGACATCACTGGGAATGCCAAGGCGTCGATGCATTACATGCGCATCGTCTGGGGCTTTGAAAAGAACCCCTATCTCGGCGTCCGCCCCCTCAACCACAGCGGCGAGCGGCCCTCGAAAGGCGCCTGGCAGTTCACCGATGCCGTCTCTTCCTGGACTTGGCACGGCTACGAAGGGAAAAAGACCGTCGCCGACGTCTTTTCGCTAGCTCCTAAAGTGCGGCTTGTCCTCAACGGAAAGACGATTGGGGAGAAAAAGACAAAGAATGCCCGGGCTTCTTTCAAACTCAAATACGAACCGGGGATTCTCAAAGCCGTCGCCCTCGACGAAAACGGAAACGAAACGGGCGAAACCGCCCTAAGAACCGGCGGCCAGGAGCCCGTCATCGCTTTGCTTCCCGAATATCGGGATCTGAAGGCCAAGGAAGGGAACCTCCTCCATCTTGAGATCGAGTTCCGCGACCAGGATGGTAACCTCCTTCCCTACATCGAGAACCCGGTGAAGATCGAAATCGAGGGGAAGAGCCTCCGCTTCCTTGGGCTTGGAAGCGGCCTCTGCAAAACCGACGAGACCTTCTCGGCAACGACCCACCGTGCCTATCGGGGCCGGGCCGAAGCCGTCTTTATGACTACCGATCAGGAAGGCAAGTCAACCGTTAAGGTTTCATCGCTGGGGCTTCCGGCCAAGAGCATCGAATTCGAGGTAAGAAAATGAAAGAGAAATTTCGCGTCTACGGGGAGCGTACTCCCAAGGCAACCGAACGGGAGCTCTTCAACCGCAAACTCTCCAAGATAGCGGCCGAGGAAGGAATCGTCCTCCTCAAGAACGAAGGCGTCCTGCCGCTTCAAGGCGAGACCGTCGCCCTTTTCGGGAACGGAGCCCGGCTAACCGTCAAAGGCGGGAGCGGGAGCGGCGATGTCCATGAGCGTTACAGCGTCAACGTCGAAGACGGTCTCAAAAACAACGGGATCAGCGTCGTCACCAGTCCGTGGCTCGAACGCTTCAGCGCCGAATACGAGCACGACAAGAAGGACTACGTCGACCGGGTCGAAAAGGCCATCAAGGGATACAAGGTTTGGAATGTCATGGCCATGTTCCAGAAGATCGGGGAATTCAAGCTGGCTTACCCGACCGGAGACAAGATCACGAAGGACGATCTCGTGAAGGCCGACGTTGCCATGTACGTCATCGCCCGCCAAGCCGGGGAGGGCGACGACCGAAAGCTCGAGAAGGGCGACTACCTCCTTAGCGATCTCGAGAAGAAGAACATCGACCTTCTGGCGAGGACCTACCGGAAAGTCATTCTTGTTATCAATGCCGGAAGCATCATCGATATCGCCCCGATCGAGCACGAGGTCCAAGCCATCGTCTATCTCGGCCAGCCCGGCGAGGAAGGCGGGAACGCCCTCGGGGAAATCGTTTCCGGGAAGGTTTCGCCCTCGGGCAAATTGACCGACACCTGGGGAATGACCTATGCCGACTACCCGACCGCGGCCTTCAGGCAGGACGAGAAGCTGGAAGAGTATTACTACGAAGGCATCTATGTCGGTTACCGCTACTTCGAGGCCAAGGGGCACCGGCCTCTTTATCCTTTCGGCTACGGCCTTTCTTACACGACCTTCAACACGGCCTATCAGTCCCTCGAGGTTGACGGAAGCTCCGTGAGGCTTCGCGCCAAAGTAACCAACGTCGGGGCCAAGGCCGGAAAGGAAGTCGCCGAGCTTTATCTCGCCCGGCCCAATCGGAAGCTCCCCGGCGAGAAGAAATTCCTCGTCGCCTACAAAAAGACCAAGGTCCTTCAACCGGGAGAGGAAGAAGAAGTCACCCTCGTCTTCGACCTGGCGAAGGTCGGGGCCTACGACGAAAAAGAGAGCCGTTTCTTCCTCGAGGAAGGGTCCTACGGCCTCTATCTAGGTGGCGATGTCCTGGAGGCCAAGCCAGTTGCCGTCCTTCTTCTAAAAGAAGACATCGTTACCGAAATCGTCAGCAAATCCTGTCCGAAAAAACGGGATTTCGTCGATTTGGCGCTATCTACGGCCAAGGACGATTACGAGGGCCTGCCCGTCTTCGAAGTGGAAAAGTTCCAACCCATCACCCATAGCTACGACTATCCTCTCCCCCAGGTCAGCCCGAAGGTCCAGCATTATCTCGACACCCTTTCGAACAAGGAACTCGCCCGACTGGCGATGGGAGGCGGCTTCTTTAGCAAGCACTTCATCCGGGTTCCCGGGGCGGCTGGGAACACCACGAGCCGCCTTCTCCAAAAAGGCATTCCACCGATCATCATGTCGGATGGCCCGGCCGGAATCAACTTGCTTCAGAACGGGGCCGTGACCCGTTCGGGCATGACGCGTTACATCGGAAGCCTTCCGGAGCAGTGGCAATGGGGATGGCTCAAGAAGTGGGGGCCAAAACTCAAGTTCCTTTATGCCAAGGACAAGGACATCAAAATCTATCAATACTGCACCGCTTGGCCCAACGCGACCTTGCTCGCGATGAGCTGGAACGACGACCTCCTCTTTGAAGTCGGAAAGGCCGTCGGCACGGAGATGCGGGCCATGGGAGTCACCCTTTGGCTGGCCCCGGCCCTCAATATCCACCGCGATCCTCTTTGCGGAAGGAACTTCGAGTACTACAGCGAGGACCCCCTCATCTCGGGCCATATGGCGCGGTCGATCACCATGGGCGTTCAAAGCGTCGGTGGCGTCGGGGTTACCATCAAGCACTTTGCCTGCAACAACCGGGAGAACAACCGGACGGAGGTAAACTCCAATCTTTCCGAGCGGGCTCTCCGGGAAATCTATCTCCGGGGCTTCCGTATCGCCCTCGAGGCCAGGCCCTGGGCTCTGATGTCGAGCTACAACCGGATCAACGGCGTCTACGCGGCGGACAACCGCGACCTTCTCGTCAAAATCCTCCGGAACGAATGGGGCTACGAAGGCCTGGTCATGAGCGATTGGGACGGCGCGGACCATTCCAAGTACGAAAGTGTGCTCCGCAACGGGAACAACATGATCATGCCCGGCCGGAAGGAGGTCTACCAAAAGCTGCTCGCGGCCATCAAAGACGGGCGCCTCGACCGGAAGACTCTTCTTTACTCGGCCGCCTACGCCTTGAATCTCATCTTCGCGGCCGCGACAAGCCAGGGGTTCTAATCATGGAAGAGAAAAACTACCGTTTCGAAATCGATCCATCGGGGGCGAGGATGCCTACCGATTTCTCGTGGCAATTCGGATTCGGGGCCGACCACGCCCACCAAATGCTCCGAACGGACATGTTCGAACACCTCAAGCTCGTCCACGACGAGCTCGGAGCCAAATACGTCCGCTTACACGGCATCTTCAACGACGACATGTACTGCTACTCGACCTTCCGCGACTTCGCACCGATGCCGGGGAACCAGCACCGGGTCCGGGAAATGAACTTTCGCCAAGCCGGCATTGCCTATGACAACGTCCTGAAGGCCGGTTTGGAACCCTTCGTCGAACTCTCGATGATGCCGGACCATTTGGCCAGAGGGAAAGGAAGGGGCCTCCACTACCCCAACAACATCAATCCTCCGAAGGACTATGCCCTCTATGGCGAATTCATCGAGACCTTTATCCGCTTTCTCCTCCGCCGTTATGGAGAGGAAAAGGTAAAGAACTGGTATTTCGAGGTATGGAACGAGCCGGACCTCGGCATGTTTTTCCACGGCAAGCAAAAAGACTATTTCCGTCTCTACGAGACCGCATCGAAAGCCATCAAGAAAGTTTGCCCTTCCCTCCGCGTCGGCGGACCCTCCACCAGCGGCTGCCGGTGGATAACGCCGTTCCTCGAATTTTGCAGGCAAAGCGGGAGCCCGGTCGACTTCGTGTCGACCCACCACTATCCGGGCGACGGCTTTGGGAATTTGATCAGCTTTTCCGATTATCCCCGCATCTTCAAAACGATGCGGCAATCAATCAAAGAAGGCGCCCGCCTCGACGAAGCCCTGAGCCGGATGTTCTTCCATGAAGAGAAGGCGGCCCGCGTTCCCAAAGGCGCTTTGGTAAGCCTCGATGAGAAGCTCCTGTCCGAGTCGAAGGGCCTGCCGACCATCGTGAGCGAATGGAATTCGATGGCTATCTTCGCGGCCCCGATCCACGACGAGAAATATTCCGCGGCCTTAGTTCTTAAGTCGGTCCTCGATCTCAATAACCGCTTTGCCGGCTACATGTTTTGGTGCGTCTCCGACATCTTCGAGGAGATGCTCCAGCTCAACCGTCCTTTCCACGGCGGCTACGGCCTCGTTAGTAACGACGGCATCCCGAAGCCGAACTTCTGGGCCTTCAAGATGCTATCGAAGCTCTATCCCGAAAGGCTCCTCTCGGTCGGTTACCGGAGCACTGCTCCCGTCGAGTGCGCTGCCTTTACCAACGGCCGAGACTATCAAGTCCTCGTTCTCGCTCAAGACAACGATCCGCGGCATAATGAAGAATTTGAAGTCAGTTTTGCGGTTCCTTTCCAAGCCAAGGACGTCACATTGGAGCGAATCGACGACCAGCACGCCAATCCCAAGGGTGTTTGGAAAAGCCTCGGGGCCATGGACAATCCCCTGCCCTCGGAGGTTAGCGAAATCAAAGAAAAGTCCGCCCTCAGGAAAGAGAAATGGGGCTTCGCCTACGATGGATCGAAAACCGAAGTCCGCCTCCGCCTAAGGACCAACGACGCCTATCTCTTCACCCTTCTCGGAGTTTGACAATGAAGACCGTCTACAACCCCTTTCTTCCGTTAGATGAATACGTGCCGGACGGCGAGGCCCATGTCTACGATGGCCGCGTCTATCTCTATGGAAGCCACGACAAGGCCGGGAGCGATCGCTTCTGCGTCCAGGACTATGTCGTCTATAGCGCCCCCGTCGACGATCTGTCCTCCTGGACCTATCATGGCATCAGTTACCGGAAGAACCAGGATATTCGCGGTTTCGGAAAGAAAGAGGATGATCTCCCGGACTACTACGCGCCCGACTGCGTGAAAGGCAACGACGGCCGTTACTATCTTTACTACGTGGCCATGGGGCCCAAGGTCCACCCTTTCGGCCCGATCGCCGTCGCGGTGAGCGAACGGCCGGAGGGACCTTTTTCCTACTACGGCGACGTCTCCTACGAAGACGGGAGCCCGATGCTCACCTATTTGACCAACGACCCGGCTCTCCTCAACGATGGGGGTCGCATCTACCTTTACTACGGCTGGGCGATCGGGATGGACATGTCGTCGAAGCTCCTGGCTCCGCTTTACCGCTATGTGCAAAGCAAGCTTTTCGGCCGGAGCTATCAGGAAATCAAAGCCACCAAGCCCTCGATCATGGGCTGCGCCTTCCTTGAACTCAAAGACGACATGCTCACGGCCAAGGGAAAGCCGCATCTCGTCTTGAATAGCCTCTCGACGGCTGAAAAAGGAACATTGGAATACGAACATCCGTTCTACGAAGCGGCTTCGATCCGCAAATTCGGCTCCCGTTACTATCTCGTATATTCATCGGGCAAGAACAACGAACTCGCCTACGCGATGAGCGACCGCCCCGACGGCGGCTTCGAGGTAAAGGGAACCCTCATTTCCAACGCCGATCTCGGCTACCGCGGAAACAAGAAGGCCAAAGCCCCGGCCGGGACGATTCACGGCTCCTTGGAAAAAATCGGGGACGATTACTATGTCTTCTACCACCGCCTCACCCACGGGACCGATTTTTCGCGCCAGGCGACGGCCGAGAAGGCAAAGATGAACAAAGACGGAACCTTCGACCAGATCGGAATCACCAGCCAAGGGCTCTATGGCAAGCCGCTTCCCGGAAGCGGCGTCTACCCGGCCGCCATCGCTTGCTATCTTTACGGCCCTAAGACTTACAAGATCGGCAATGGAGTCGGAAAGAAATTCCCGCGCGTCTATGAAGACAGCGGCCTTGTCTATGTCCGCGACGTCGTCGACCGAACGACGATTGGCTACAAATACTTTGCCTTCGCTGAAGGGTCTTTCCTTTCCCTTACCTATCGCGGAACGGCCAGGGGAAGCATCGAGATAAGGCACGAGGAAGGCGGAAAACCGGTCGGATACGTGGCCATAGAGCCAGCGGCCAGCTGGAAAAAGGCCAAGGCATCGTTCCCTTTCCACCAAGGGGAAGGCGCCCTTTACCTCACTTTCCGCGGCAAGGGAAAACTGGATCTCCGATTCATTGAATTCACATCGGAAAAGAAATGAGCCATTAGGCGAAAGGAAAAACATCATATGGAATTCAGCAAAGACTTTCTCTGGGGCGCGGCCACCTCGGCCCCGCAGGTCGAAGGGGCTTACCTCGAAGGCGGGCGGACCGAAAGCATTTGGGACGTAGCCCCGCCGAAAATATCAAAGACGGCAGCAACTGCCATGACACCTGCGACAGCTACCACCGGTACAAAGAAGATGTCGCCATCATGAAAAGGCTCGGCTTCAAAAGCTACCGTTTTTCCCTTTCCTGGCCGCGCATCGTGCCGGAAGAAGGGAAGGTCAACCCGGAAGGGATCGCTTACTACCGCTCCTTGATCGAGGAACTCCTCCGAAACGGGATCGAGCCGCTGGTAACCATCTACCACTGGGACCTGCCTCTTTGGGCGCAAAAGAAGGGCGGTTGGCTTTCGAGGGAAATCGTTTCCCTTTTCGCCTCCTATACCGAGGCGGTCGTCTCTTCCTTGAGCAACCTCGTGACCTATTGGATCATCATGAACGAGCCTCAGTGCTTCATCATGAACGGCCATATGGTCGGGGCACACGCTCCCTTCATGAAACATTACCTAGCTCTCGACAAATTGACCGCCAATTGCCTTTTGGCTTTCCACGAGAGCGCCGAAATCATCCGCAAAAAGGCCAAGAAAACCCCAAAAATTGGCATTTCGATGGCAGCTGGATGCTATTTGCCGGAAAGCGAATCCGAACGCGATATCGAGGCGGCGAGGCGCAAAAGCTTCTACCACAAGGCGGGAACGATGTCCAACCGCTGGTGGGGCGATCCCCTGATTCTCGGGAAGAGGGTCCGAGCCTATTTAGTCTATGCCACGCCGCGGAGATACCTGTCGAAGATCAAGACCAAACTCGACTTCATCGGGATCAACTCCTACTCGCCTTTCGAAGAAAGCTATGTGCCCAATAACGAGCCAAGCGAACATACCAATTCCCTCGGCTGGAAGATCGATGGACGAGTCCTCTATTGGACGCTCCGCTTCTTCTATGAACGCTACCATCTCCCGCTCATGGTCACCGAGAACGGGCTATCCCTCGACGAGAAAGACGAGGTACTCGACGGAGAGAAAGTCCACGACCCGAGGAGAATAGCTTTCCTCAAGGATTATCTCCACAACGTCAAGCGAGCCGTCGAGGACGGCATCCCCGTCCTGGGGTACCAGCACTGGAGCCTTCTCGACAACTTCGAATGGGCGGAAGGCTACGGACCTCATTTCGGCCTCGTGAGAGTGGACAGAGAAACGAAAAACCGAACAGTTAAAGACAGTGCCTATTTCTATTCGGAAGTAATCAAGAGCAACGGAGGAAACATCGAATGAGAAACCTGCCAGCCGTCAAGATTGGGATCGTCGCCGTTTCGCGCGACTGCTTCCCCGAAGAGCTTGCGGTCAACCGTCGAAAAGCTGTCGTCGAAAGCTTCGAGAAAAAATATGGGAAAGGGATTCTCTACGAATGCCCGGTCACCATCGTCGAAAGCGAGATCGACATGGAAAAGGCCTTGGCGGACTTGAAGAAAGAAAACTGCAACGCCTTGGTTGTGGCCCGTCATGTTCGCGGCGGCGGCCGAAGAAAACATCGCCGTCCTTTCCTCGAGCCGGGGGGATGCCTATTGCGGACTTCTCAACGCTTCCTACAATCTCCACCTCCGCGGCGTTAAGGCTTACATTCCCGAAGAGCCGGTCCAAGACGAAGAAGGCGTAGCCGATCTCATCTACGAATTCATCCCGATTGCCCGCGCTGCCTATGGTCTCCGCCACCTGAAAATCATTTCCTTCGGGCCGCGCCCTAGCAACTTCATGGCCTGCAATGCCCCGATCCAGCAGATTTACAACCTCGGGGTCGAGATCGAGGAGAATAGCGAGCTCGACCTCTTCGAATCATTCAAGAAACATGCAGGCGACGAGCGAATCCCATCGATCGTCGAAGACATGGCCAAGGAGCTCGGAGGCGGCAACAAAAAACCGGAGATTCTCCCCAAGCTCGCCCAGTACGAACTAACCTTGCTCGATTGGATTAAATCCCACCGCGGCAGCCGCGACTACGTAGCCGTCGCCGGAAAATGCTGGCCGGCCTTCCAAACCCAGTTCGGCTTTGTTCCTTGCTACGTCAATAGCCGCTTGACGGGGCGCGGCATCCCCGTCTCGTGCGAAGTCGATATCTATGGAGCCCTTAGCGAGTGGATCGGCACGGCCGTCTCCGACGATGCCGTAACTCTCCTCGACATCAACAACACCGTCCCGAAGGAACTCTACCGCCGTGATATCGAAAGCAAATATCCCTACCGACCGACGTCTTCATGGGCTTTCACTGCGGAAACACCTGCAGCCGGAAACTATGCTCGCCGACGATGAAATACCAGCTCATCATGGCCCGCTCGCTGCCAGAAGAAGTCACTCAGGGGACGATCGAAGGCGACATCGTGCCCGGAAGCATCACCCTCTTCCGCCTTCAATCCACCAGCGACAACCTCCTAAAGGCCTATGTCGCGGAAGGCGAAGTCCTGCCGGTCAAGACTCATTCCTTCGGCTCGATTGGCGTTTTCGCCATCAACGAAATGGGGCGCTTTTACCGCCACGGACTCCTCGCCAAGCACTTCCCCCACCATGGAGCCGTCGCCTTCGGCCATTTCGGAAAGCCTCTCTATGCTCTCTTTTCTTACCTCGGCGTTCCGGATATCGGCTACAACCGCCCGGCCGGCCTTCCCTATCCCGGCGAAAACCCCTTCGGCAAATGAACACCTTCATTGGAATCGATCTCGGAACGAGCTCCATCAAGCTCCTTTTGGTCAGGGAGGACGGACAGCTTCTCTCTTCGACGAGCGTTCCCTGTCCAATCTATCAACCTGAACCTGGCTATTTTGAGCAAAAGCCGGAAGATTGGTTCATCGCGGCCAAAAAGGGAATCTCATCGCTTCTCGACGGCCAGGATCGAAAGGCTGTCAAAGCCATCGGGGTCGCCGGCCAGATGCATGGCCTCGTCGCGATGAATGCCGGCGGAGAGGCGATCCGCCCGGCCATTCTTTGGAACGACAGCCGCTCGGAAAAGGAGTGCGTTTATCTTAACGAAACCTTTGGCCGCGAAAGGATGACCAAGCTGTCCGGAAACGTCGCCTTCGCCGGTTTTACCCTGCCAAAAATCCTTTGGCTCAAGGAAAAGGAGCCGCAAAACTTCGCTCAAATTTTCAAAGTCCTCCTTCCCAAAGACTATTTGAACTACCGTCTCACCGGGGTCTATGCGACCGATCATAGCGACGCCAGCGGGACCCTTCTTTACGATCCCTTCCGTCGGGGCTCGAGCGACGAGCTTCTGTCATTGACCGGTTTAGATAAAACCGTCCTTCCGCCGATCAGCCCATCTTCAACTTTCATTGGACGCCTCAAGTCTGACCTCGCGGCCGAACTTGGCCTGGGTGACGATGTGCAAGTGGTCGCTGGGTGTGGCGACAATGCCGGGGCCGCCCTCGGCCTCGGCATCCTTCGGGAAGGCGAGGCAATGCTTTCCTTGGGGACCAGCGGTACTATCCTCCTTCCCCTTTCTGAAACGAAGGTCGACCCGGAAAACGCCATCCACACCTTCATGGATGCCAAAGGCAACCCCTGCTTTCTGGCTTGCATCCTCAGCGCTGCCTCGGCCTATTCCTGGTGGGAGGGCATTCTTTCCTCCCACGACTACAGCCGGGAACAAGAAGGCCTGGAGTCTCTTCTTGGGAAAAACGATGTCTACTTCTTGCCCTATCTAGCAGGTGAACGCAGTCCCCACAATGACGTTTCTGCCCGGGGCGCCTTCGTCGGAATGGGCTTCGGGACGACAAGGCAGAAGATGACCCTTTCCGTCCTCGAAGGGGTGGCCTTTGCCCTCCGGGATTGCCTTGAGGTCATGAAGCGAAACGGGGCCCGCATCCAAAAAGCCCGGATTGCCGGCGGCGGAGGCAAGAGCGCCCTATGGCAAAAGATTCTCGCCAACGTTCTTCAAATCGAGATCGAGGTACCTTCTCTGAGCGAAGGCCCGTCCTTCGGAGCGGCCATGTTGGCGATGGTGGCGGCTGGCGCCTATCCTTCTCTCGAAGCGGCTTCGGAGCGCCTATCAAAAGTCACAAGCGTCGTTTTGCCGTCGAGCGATCTAGTCAAGACCTACGAAGAACGATATCTCCATTGGCGTAGACTTTACCCAGCCCTCAGAGGCCGTTTCTAGCCATCCTTCCAAAGGAAAACGGGCATTGCCAAAGAGCTCTCTTGCTTGGACTAATTGCTGATAAAGCGTCTTAAAGAAGGCCTTTTTGCGGGCGTTTATCACGCTTCGCCTGTCGTTTCGAAGCAGATGCGAAGAAAAAAAGAAAAGCTCGATTTCTCGAGCCATCCTTGCTTGTTGGTGGAGCCGAGGGGAATCGAACCCCTGTCCGAAGAAGACCCGACGAGAACGCCTACAGTTTAGGCTAGGTCTATGACTTCGCCCACCCGACTGACAAAGCCGAAGTCGGAAGGGCTAGGCTGGACAGAATTTTCGTCGCTTCGCCTCAGCCGAGGCTAAGCGCTTATCGCCTTTAATGACGCCCACACCGGCCAATAGGCGCTAAATGGCCGGGAGACGTGCTGCCCTCGGATCAATGCCGAGGAACCCGTAGGCTACCGATTAGGCGCAAGCATACGAAGCGCGCATCGCGGGCTTCGCATAGAGATAACTGTTGTCAGTTATTGTTGGTTGGCGTTTAGGCTCGCCACGCCACTGCTGTCCAAGCCGGAATCATTCCCCGTCAAAACCAGAACGACCCCATTCGCTCCTTTGCGGAGCCTGATTATTATAACAGCCATTTGGCAACGATGTGATCACGCGCATGTAAGCGCTTTACTCATAAATGACACATACGGTATCATTTCGCCATGAAAGGGGCTATTAAACATGGCTAACAAAGTATTCACCATCCTCGGGACCTGCTTTAAGGTTCTTGCCGTCGTCCTCGGAATCGGCGCTTGTTTCTTCTCCTTCGTCGATGCCATCACGATCGACGGAACGACCGGCATTCCGACCGAACAAATCTTCATCGCCGGCCTCCTCCCTCTCACCTCTACGATCGCGATAATCGCCCTCTTCGTCGGCGGCCTTCTCATCTTCTCGAAGAACTACACCGTCGAGCTAGCCGGCTACGGCCTCTTCCTTGGCCCGATCGTCGCCATGCTGGCCACGGCCTTCCAGGGCACCAGCGGAACCCCGACGACCTACATCCTCGGCCTCGGCTCCATCTTCGAAATCATTGCCGCTGCCTGCATCCT
>CASFWS010000018.1 GCA_949298295.1 uncultured Bacillota bacterium
CAGTCAGATGCCCGGGGCGGTTGGAGTTGCCGGAAAGTTCTTCACAAGCCTTGCCAAAGCCGGCGTCAACATCCGCGCAATCGCACAGGGCTCGAGCGAACGCAACATCTCGGCTGTAATACAGGAGCGCGATGCAGGGAAGGCGATAAGGGCCCTCCACTCCGTGTTCTTCCTCTCCAGCCAGACTTTGTCTTTGGGCCTTTTCGGACCTGGAAACATCGGTGGAACGTTCCTTGATCAGATCGAGAAGGAAAGGGAGAGGCTAAAGAAGGATTTTGAGCTCGACATAAGGGTACGTGGAATAGCGAACAGCACGAGGATGCTTTTGTCGGAGGAGGACTAACTATGGGCATGAACCCGCGCGAAATGGCTTCCCTTCTCGTGAAGGAAATCGAGGAAAGCGAAGCCAAGGACATCGACCGCTCGGTCGGGACCGTCGTCGCCGTCGGCGACGGCATTGCGACCGTCTACGGTCTTCCCGAGGCGATGCTTGGGGAATTGCTTTCCTTCCCGCATGGCGGCAAAGGCCTCGTCATGAACCTCAACGAGGATAGCCTCGGCGTCGTCCTCCTCAAGGGGGCCGAGGCCATTTCCGAAGGCGATCCGGTTTCCTCGACCGGGGAAGTCCTCGAGGTCAAGGTCGGGGATGCCCTCCTTGGGCGGGTCGTCTCCCCCCTTGCCGAGCCGCTCGACGGGCTCGGCCCGATCCAGAGCGACAGGAAACGCCCGATCGAAAGAATCGCCCCCGGGGTTATGGAACGGGAAAGCGTGAGCGTCCCCCTCGAGACGGGCCTCGTGGCCATCGACTCGATGGTTCCGATCGGCCGTGGGCAGCGCGAGCTCATCATCGGCGACCGCCAAACCGGGAAAACCTCGATTGCCATCGACGCCATCGTCAACCAGAAGGGGAAGGGTGTCTACTGCGTCTACGTCGCGATCGGGCAGAAGAATTCCTCGGTTGCCGCCATCCATGAACGCCTTCGTTCCCTCGGCTGCCTCTCTTACGTGACCATCGTCAACGCCTCGGCAAGCCGGCCTTCACCCGAACTCTACATCGCCCCCTTCGCCGGGATGGCCATGGCCGAGGAATGGATGGAGGAAGGAAAGGACGTCCTCATCGTTTTCGACGACCTCAGCAAGCACGCGGTCGCCTATCGGGCCCTCTCCTTGCTTCTTCGCCGCTCCCCGGGCCGCGAAGCTTACCCGGGCGACATCTTCTATCTCCATAGCCGCCTCCTCGAGCGGAGCTGCAAGCTCTCCAAGGAGCGGGGCGGAGGCTCAATCACCGCCCTCCCGATCGTCGAGACGCAAGCCGGGGACATCTCAAGCTACATCCCGACGAACGTCATCTCGATCACCGACGGGCAGATCTTCTTAAGCGCCGACCGCTTTCAAGCCGGCTTCCGGCCGGCCATCGATAGCGGCCTCTCCGTCTCCCGCGTCGGTAGCGCCGCCCAGACCAAGGCCATGAAGGAAGCCAGCCGCTCGCTGAAGATCAATCTCGCTTCCTACCGCGAGAATCTATCCTTCGCCCAGTTCGGGAGCGACCTCGATAGCGAGACCAAGAAGATCCTTGCCCACGGCTCGGCCCTCGAGGCCGGCCTCCGGCAAGTCAACTACGCACCCCTTCCGATGGAAGAGCAGGTCATCGTCCTTTTTGCCCTCCAGTCCGGCTATCTCGACGGGCGAAAAGACGAGGAGGTTTCAACTCTTCTTGCCGAGCTCTTGGAATTCGCCAAGGACCGGGGTTCCGAGCTTCTTGCTGCCCTTCGGGAAAAGAGGGATCTTTCCGACGAAAGCCGGAAAAGGATCGGGGATTTGCTTGAGCTTTTCTTCATTAAGGAGAAGAAATGAGCACTTCGCTAGCCAAAACGAAACGGCGCCTTCGCTCGATCGAGGGGACGAGGAAAATAACCAAGGCGATGGAACTCATCGCCCTCGCCAAGCTGAAGAAAGGCCTCGAGCGGATCGATGGCGGGCGTTATTTCCTCCTCGAATTCAGCAAGACCCTTTCCCTCCTCCAGCGGATGGTGCGGAAAAAGGAAGGGAAAGAGGGCCCTCCAGCAGGCGGGCGTCTCATCATCTTCCTCGGAAGCGACCTCGGGCTTTGCGGCCCCTACAACGTCGACCTCGGGAAGGAACTCCTCCGGAATGCCCGGGAGGGGGATGAGGTTTACCCGCTCGGGGGCCACGCCGAATCCTTCGTTAGGAAATGCGGCCTGCGCCTGGCCAATGGCCTACCGCCCCTCGGCCTATCGGGAAAGATCGAGGAAGCGGTGACCTTCCTCGAAGCTGCGTTCGCCGCCGCGAAGGAGGGTGCCTACTCGGAAATCGGGGTCGTTTATAGCCACTACGTGAACTCCTTGAAGAATCTGCCTCTCTATGAGCGGATCTACCCTCTTCCCGAACCGTCTGGGGAAAGCCTCGATGGGGACGGCCTCCTCCCCGAGCTCGACGAGGATCCCTCCGCCCTCCTCGATAGGCTCCTTTTGCCTTACCTCTCGTCGCTTCTTGCCGCCCGGATCGGCGAAAGCGCGATCGCCGAATGCAGCGCCCGGCGGACGGCCATGGAAACGGCCAACGACAACGCCGACGAGCTCATTCAGCAGTTGACCGTCCTCTACAACAAAGAACGCCAGAACGCCATCACCCAGGAAATCGTCGAGGTCGTCGGCGGAAGCAATGCCTAAGGAGAATGCCATGGAAAAGAAGAAAGCTGCCTACGAAGGAAAATTGGTCCAAGCCTTGGGCCCGGTCCTCGATATCTCGTTCGAGGGCTCGACCCTCCCGCGCCTCCTCTCGAAGGTCGAGATTCCCCTCGAAGGCGGGAAAGCCGTCGTCGGGGAAGTCATGCAGCACATTGGGGAAGACACCGTCCGCTGCGTCGCCATGGGGCCGACCGAGGGGCTGAGGCGGGGGATGAAGGCCTATGGCGACGACTCCTTCATTTCCGTCCCGGTCGGGGAGAAGACGCTCGGGCGGATGTTCGACGTCCTCGGGAACCCGATCGATTCCCTCGGGGGCGATTTTGCCTCGTGCCCGCATCTCCCGATCCACCGGGATGCCCCTTCTTTCAGTGAGCAGAAGGTGTCCAACGAAATCCTCGAGACGGGGATCAAGGTTATCGATCTCCTCTGCCCCTACCTAAAGGGCGGGAAGATCGGCCTCTTCGGCGGGGCCGGCGTCGGGAAGACGGTCCTTATCCAAGAACTCATCGACAACGTCGCGAAGGTCCATCACGGCATCAGCGTCTTCGCCGGGGTCGGGGAACGCTCGAGAGAAGGAAACGACCTCTACTTCGAGATGAAGGAGTCGGGGGTCCTTGCCAATACCGCCCTTTGCTTCGGGCAGATGAACGAACCCCCGGGCGCTAGGATGCGGGTCGGCCTCACGGCCCTCACGATGGCCGAGCACTTCCGCGACGAGAAAAAGCAAGACGTCCTCCTTTTTATCGACAACATCTATCGTTTCACCCAAGCCGGAAGCGAGGTAAGCGCCCTCCTCGGACGGATGCCTTCGGCCGTCGGCTACCAGCCGACCTTGGCCACCGAGATGGGGCAGCTCCAGGAGCGGATCACCTCGACGAAGGACGGCTCGATCACTTCGGTCCAGGCCGTCTACGTGCCGGCCGACGACCTCACCGACCCGGCCCCGGCCACGACCTTCGCCCACCTCGATGCCCGGACGATTCTCGACCGGGAAATTGCCTCCCTCGGCCTTTACCCGGCCGTCGATCCCTTGGCCTCGACCTCCTCGGCCCTCGAGCCGCAGGTCGTCGGGGAACGCCATTACAAGGTCGCCCGCTCCGTCGTCGAGCTCCTCGAGCGCTACAAGGAACTTCAAGATATCATCGCGATCCTCGGGATCGACGAGCTCTCCGACGAGGATAAGGCCGTCGTCTACCGGGCCCGGAGGGTAAGGAACTTCCTCTCCCAGCCCTTCAAGGTGGCCGAGGCCTATACCGGCATGAAGGGCATCTACATGCCCCTTGAGGAAACGATCCGGAGCTTCGAGGAAATCCTCACGGGCAAATTCGATTCCTATCCCGAGAGCGCCTTTACCTATTGCGGCCCCATCGAGGATGTCGTCGAGCACGCGAGGAGGATGAACAGCAAATGAGGCTTTCCCTCGTTGTCATCTCGAGCAGCGGGGACATCCTCGAGGAGGAAGTCGACGGCCTTTACGTCGATACCGCCCAAGGGCCAGTCGGCATCTTGCCGGGGCACGACCGCTACGTTGCCGCCCTCCAGAAGGAGGGAAAGTTTTCGATCGAGCGGCGGGGATCCCGTCGGCATTTCCTTTACGAAGGCGGCCTTCTCGACGTTCGAAAGGAAAAAACTTTCCTCCTTGTGAATGCTTTTCGTCCCGCGGCGGGGTAAGGTGCTACAATGTCGCCCGGAGAACGAACCATGAACTTCGTCTTTGTCTCGCCCAACTTCCCGCGGCGGTACTACAAATGGGTCGAAGCCCTCCGGGAAAGGGGCATCAACGTCCTCGGCATCGGGGACTCGCCGACCTATGACCTCCATCCCCGCCTCAAGGCCTCCCTCAACGAGTATTACTTCCTGCCGGATCTCGGGGATTTCCCGAAGATGAAGGAGGCGGTAGCCTACTACGAAAAGAAATACGGACCCATCGATTACATCGAAAGCGACAACGAGTGGTGGCTCGAGATGGATGCCCGCCTCCGCGAGGCTTTCGGGGTGAAAAGCGGCTTCCAGCCGAGCGAGATGCGGCAGATCAAGGCCAAAAGCGCCATGAAGGAATGCTTCCGGGAGGGCGGGGCGATCACGATGCGCTACGTCCTTGCTGACGGGCCGAAGGATCTCGAGAAAGTCCTCGCCTTCGCTAGCGAAGTCGGCTATCCCCTCTTCGCCAAGCCCGACGTCGGGGTCGGGGCCAGCGACTCCTTCAAACTTAAGGACGAGGCTTCCGTCCGCGCCTTCTTGAAGGAAGATCTTTCCGAGACCCATATCGTCGAGGAATACATCGACGGGTCCATCGTCTCCTTCGACGGCATCTGCGACTCGAAGGGGGACGTCGCCTTCATGAGCAGCGACCACTTCCCGACGCCGATTGCCGACATCGTGAACGACGGCGTTGACTATTATTATTACAACAATCCCTTTGAGCTCCCGATGGAAGACATCGACCGCGAAGCCTTCAAGAAAGTGGGGCAGGGGGTCGTCAAGGCCTTCGGCATCAAGAAGCGCTTCTTCCACATCGAGTTCTTCGTCCTCAAGGAGGACAAGCCGGGCCTAGCGAAAAAAGGCGATTTCGTCGCTCTTGAATGCAACATGCGACCGCCGGGCGGCTATACCCCGGATCTCATCGACTTCGGCGGTTCCCTTTCTTGCTACGAGATCTACGCGGACATCGTCGCCTACGACGAAAACCGGCAGAACATGGGGCTTGAGAAGTACTATGCCTTCGCTTCCCACCGGCTCGACCGCCTTTCCTACGCCCATAGCGTCGAGGAAATCAAGGCGAAGTACTGGGACAAGCTCTCGATGGAGGGCCGCTATCCCTCCCACATGGCCGCCGTCATGGGCGATCAGTTCTTCTACGCCAAGTTCAAGACGATCGAGGAAGGCTTGGCCTTCGATTCCTTCGTCCGGGAGAAGGCTCAGGCGAAGTAATCTTCGATCGCTGCCGTAGCCTCTTGGCTCGGGAATGGATAGCTTACGCCGCCCACATGGACGGCGTTTTCAAATGAATCAAGGCCGAATTCTTCGCAAAAAGCCAATGGATTGTCCTCTTTTTGGGCGGCATAGTCGTAGGTTTCGACCCTCTTCCCCGTTCTTTCGGCCTCTTTCTTGACGGTTTTTAGATAAGCGGAATAGGTGTCTTCGTCTTCGCTATCGACGAGGACGGAGAGCACCTCGGGGTCGAGGGCCGAGGGCGCGAAGAAGCGGCTAACGGAAGTGGAAGCGAAGTTGTTCTCGAGGAGGCGGAAGTAATAGTCTTCGCTCGTCTCGCTTCCCGCTCCGGAAAGGATGCTCGTCGCTCCTTCCGGCGTCACGTAGTAAAGCCACGGGGTGTAACGCCCGATGTCTTCCTCGCCGGTGCTTTCGGAGAGATAGGAACGGACGATCTGGTAGTCGCTCGAGGGGTCGTTCACTTCCAAGGAGCTTTCGATGTAGACGAGGCTTACGAAAAGGCCGGTCCGGGCAACGGCTCGGGAAAGGGGCTCCTCGATTTCCTCGCAGTGCCGGCACGTGGCGCTTGCGAAGTAGACGAGCTCGCTTTCTCCGGCCCGAAGCTCGTCGACGAGGTCTTCGCCGTCCCGGCGGACCATCGCCTCGAAGTAAGTGGAGGCCCCGGAAGGCATGTCTCCCCGAAGGTCGGCCCGGTAGAGGGCTTGGTTCCCGGAGCAGGAAGCGGCCGTGAGAGCAATCGCAAAGAGGGGAAGCGGAAATTTTCTCATCGCATAAATATATACTTCGAAAGCAGCGACTTGGGCCCTCGATAGTTTATAATCGCTGTTGAGGTAGAACGATGAACCTTTGGCACGCCGTGAGAAAAGAACGCATTGCCCCGACCGAATTCCTTTGCTGCGTCGAGATAAGCGCCGATTCCTCGCTCAAATACGAGCTCGACAAGGAGACGGGAGCCCTCCGGCTCGACCGCATCCTTTCGACGGCTACCCATTACCCGCACAACTACGGCTTCATCCCCCGGACCCTCGGGGACGACGGCGACCCCCTCGACGTCCTTCTCATCGCCTCGCGGCCGATCCAGCCCTTGGCCCTGGCCCGGGCCCTCCCCCTCGGGGTCGTCATGATGGAAGATAGCGGCCGGGGCGACGAGAAGATTCTTGCCATTTGCCCCGACGACCCGGTATACGGAGGCTACCGCTCCCTTGAGGAGCTACCGCCCCACCTCGGACCGGAAATCGCCCATTTCTTCGCCGTCTACAAGGGCCTCGAGCCTGGCAAGAGCACCGAGGTCGGGCCCATCTTGGGCCGGGAGAAGGCCGTTTCCGTCATCAAGGAAGCCATGGAGAGGTATGAGCGTGCTTTTCCCCAGTCTTAAGCATCGGCATTGGACGGTTTATTTCTTCATGGCCCTCTATGGGCTTGCTGCCACCTTTACCGTCGTCGAAAGTGCTCTCCCGGGCGATGTGAGTTCGACCCAGTCTTCCTTCATCGGGAACGTCCTGGCCTGGTTTGCCAACCTTTTCCCGGCTGCCGAGCCGACCCCGGTCCACCCGACGGGGATCCGCCTCCTCTCGAGCTCCAGTTACCTCGACGCCCTCGAGGACGATCCCTCTTCCAACCAACTGTGCCTTGGGACGACGTCGATGCTCACCTTCGAGCTCGATTATCCCGCCAGCTCGGAAGACACCTACGAATACGCCTCCTTCCGGGCCGAGGCCGTGAAGGGCGGGGAGAACTTCTCCTTGGTCGTCGATCCCTCCTCCCTCGTCGTGAGGATCGTCTCCCACGGGGAAGCGGCCGAGGATTGCGAAATCGCCGTCTACGGGGACGAAGGGGTCTCGACGACCTATTCCTTCGACATCGTCCCCCGCCCGGCGCCCGTTTCCTTCGAGCTTGAGTCCCTTCGCTCCTCCGTCCAAGCCGGGACGGCGGCTTCCTTCGACCTCGTCATCGAAGACTCGATCGGCGAGCGGAGCGACTATGAGCTTCGCCGCTACTTCGACGTTTCCGCCCTCGAAATCGAAAGCGAGGAAGGCATTCACGTCGACCCCCGGGGAAGCCTTTTCGTGGAGAGCGGCGTCACCCCCGGGTCCCATTCCTTTGCCATCGGCGGGAAAAGCTATTCCTTCGATGTCACGAGCCCCATCGGAGTCCATTACGACGTCGATGGCATCGCCCTTAGCGAGGTCGAGGGCGAACTGGCCCTCAACGACTACGACTATGGGCAGTCCGGCGTTTCCTTTGCCGCTTCTTACGTAGGGACCTCGGTTCCCGAAGAGGGGCTATTCCTCCTCTCCCTCGACGAGATGAAGGCCCGGGCCGTCGATCCTTCCGGCTCCTCTTTCAACGTCAAGGGCTACCGGAAGGAGGCAAGCGAAGAAGACCCGCTCCTCATCCGGCTGGAAAGCGCCCTCTTGAAAGAGGGGACAAACGAGCCCTTGGCAAGCGCGACCCTCTCCCTTACCTCGAAGGAAGTCCTCCCGGTTTCGATCGAAAGCCTCCGGGTCGGGAACGCTCCCCTTACGGACGGCGGCCAATTCAAGGCGAATGCCGGCTCCTCGGCTTCCGTCGCCGTCTCTTTCCTTGGGGCCAACGGAAGCGAAAACGTCTATGACCGTTCGATCGCCCTCGTCTCTTCGAATCCGGACGTCGCCTCCGTGAGCGGCTCCCCTTCCCTTTCCCCGCGGATTTCCTTCCATAAGGAAGGAAGCGCCTTATTTACGGTGACTTCGAGAGCCAATCCGAGCCTCGAGGTCTCTTTTGAGGTAAGTGTCGAGGGTGCGGTTAACGTCGATCCGGAGGACGAGGACTTCGCCATCGGAGTCCGGAAGAACATCGGGCATCTTTCCCTCTTCGCCTTCCTCGGGGGCATCGGGGCCCTATTCTTCGCCCTCTATTTCGGAGATCCCCGGAAGGCTTACCTAACCGTGGCCTTCTCCGGCGGGATTGCCGCCATCTTGGCCTTCCTGACCGAGGGCATCCAGATGCTTGCCCCGATGCGGGGCCCAAGCCTCGTCGATGTCGGGATCAACCTTGCCGGGGCCTTCATCGGCCTATTGGCCTTCCTTCTCGTCTACGGGATCGTCCTCCTCATCAAGTCCCGGCGGGATAGAAAGGGCTAAGCCATCGTCTTGAAGAAGGGCCGCCGGGCATAGGCGGCCTTTTTGTCTTGGTAGATTTCCTGAAACACCGGATTGGCGGTCATCTTGTAGCGGTAGAGGGCCCAATAGCCCCAAAGGATGTCCTCGAAGGCGAGGAAGAGGGCGAGGCGGTCGGGATCCCCGTCGACCCCGAAGAGGTCGTAGAGGGCCTCGCTTAGGAGCTCCTCGTCCTCGATCTTGTTTTCGCTAAGGAGGGAGGCGAGGTCGAAATAGGGGTCGTTGTAGCCGGCGAACTCGAAGTCGATGAGAAGGGCCTTCCCCCCGAAATAGAGAATGTTGCTCCCGACGAGGTCGTTATGCGAAGGGACGAGGCGGGAAGAGGATACGGCTTCCTCGAAAGAGGCGACGATCTCGCTTTCCCCGGCGAAAAGAAGGCGGGCACCGGCCTCGTCTTGGTAGTAGGCGAGGCGCCTAAGGGGATCGAAAGGCGGGAGGGAAATTTCGCCCTCGTGAAAGGCTTTGATGGCCTTGACGGCTTTCTGAATGTCCTCTTTCCGGGCTCCGGAAGAGGGGAAGTGCTCGTCCCCGGGTATGTAGATGCTCACCATGTCGCCGGTCTTCTCGTCGAAAAGGAGAGCCGGCACGGCGATGCCCTTCTTGGCTCCTTCGTCGATGGCACGCTTCTCATAAAGAGGCTGGTAGAAATAGGGATCGGAAGGGCGCTTTTCCCGGTAGACCAAGGCTTTTCCGAGGAGGTAGGTGTCGTTGCTCGTCCCTTCTCCGAGGGGCAAGAGCTCCTCGCAATCGATGCCTTGGGCGGAAAGGAACTCCTTGAAGGCGGCGTTCATGGCTTTTCGGCCCTCCTTGCATCTTTGAGGGCAGCCCGGGCCTCCTCGCTAATCGCCCGGACGCGAATCGTCTCGAATTTCTTCACGACGGCTTGCCCCGAGACGCTTCCCTTCCTTACGTCGCCGCGGAGGGCGTGCATGACGTCGCCGTCTTCCTTCCCGGCAAGGAGAATGGCAATCTCGGCGGCCAACTCGATTTCCCTTTCCGTCGGCTCCTCGCTTTTGAGGACGAGGTGGGAACCGCTATCGCCCATGATGTGGAACCAGTGGAGCCTCTTCCCGCGGGCGAAAAGGAAGGTCAGGCAGTCGTTTTCCTTGGCCGAGCGCCCGAAAAGGAGCCGGGTTTTGCCGAGATGGCATTCGTAGGGGAGGGAGGAGCGGGAGAGCCCCCTCCATCCGGCTTGGGGACGCCCCTTTTCCGGAATCGCGAGTTCCTTCGCCATCTGCTCGAGCCCTTCTTCGTCGCTCGCCTCGTATTGGGCGATGGCGCTTTCGACGTCGGCGAGTTCCTCTCGGCAGGCGGCTAGGTGCTTCTTACCAAGGGCGAGGGCATCCTTCGCTTTCTTGGCTTGGCGGTAGTAGGCCTCGGCATTCTGGGCGAGGCTCTTTCGGGGATCGAGGGCAATTTCCGTCCCCTCGAGGACGACTTCCCGGGCCCGGGGGTCGATCTCGCCGAAATAGGTATAGATGAGTTCCCCTTTCTTCCCGGCGTCTAGCCGCGAGGCAGCTCCCTCGAGGTCGCGGGAGAGGGCTTCCGCCTTCTTTTTGAGCGTCTTCTTGCGGGAGCGGAGGTACTTCTCGAGTTCACCGAAGCGCTCTTTTTTCCGGAGGGCCCGAAGGTCTTTCTCGAGGTCCTCGTAGCGTTTTATCGTGAGCTCCCAATCAAGGGTAATGTCTTCCTTTTGAAAGGGGTTTTGCGGGGGAAGTTCGTAGGTAAGCCCCTTAAAGAGGGGGCGCTTGTCTTCGATAGAAGCGGTTCGATAGGCGGTGATGACTTTCCTCTCTTCGTCGAGGAGGACAAGGTTGGCGTGGCGGGGGAACATCTCGAAGACGAGATAGCGGCGCTTGGGGAAGAGGGCCTCCTCGGAAGCGAGGAGGGAAAGTTCGACGATTCGGTCTTCTCCGAGGATCGATAGTCCGCGGACCTCGGCCCGGTAGAGCTGTTTCTTCAGGATATCGAGGAAGGTCGTCTCGAGGCTTTTTCCCTCGAGGAGGGTTTCGGAGAGGTAAAAGCGGGGTTCGCTTCCCTCGACGACGAAGGTGAGGCGGGGGAATTGGCTTCCCGACACCCGGAAGGAAATAACGCCCGGGGCAAAGGAAGTCGCCCGGGAAAGGTAGCGGCCCTTGAGGAGCGGCTCGAGGCGGACGACGTATTGGCTTAGCTCGGAGTATTTCACCCCCATAGGATAACGCAACGAAGGCTTCCCGTCCCCTCCGGCGGTTGCCGTCTGCTCTCGGGACTTATGAGGATCAAGCGATGGAAGCCCTTAGGTCTCCTTTTCAGCATTTCGGGGACGGCCCTTGGCAAATTGAAGAAACAAGGGGGATTTTGCGAGGCTTTTAGATGCGCTCTATTTCCAAATGGCCGATTTTTCTTGGCCCTATCGGGCCTCTAGCCGGCGGCGGGCCGGGATACCGTGGAGGCAAAATAGCCGAAAAGCCCGCAAAACATGCGGATTTTGTTTGCCTTGGAAAGACGAATTTGCGATACTCTAAAGTTATATATGGCTAAGCGCGGGCTTCTTATCGTGATTTCAGGACCATCCGGGGTCGGCAAAGGGACGGTGCGCGAGCTTCTCATGGGCGACCGGGAACTCGACCTCGTCTATTCCGTTTCCTATACGACCCGTGCCATGCGCCCCGGGGAAAAGGATGGCGTCGACTACCATTTCGTCGACGAGACGACCTTCCGGAAAATGGTCGCCGAAGGCGGCTTCCTCGAGCACACCAATTTTGTTTCCCACAATTACGGGACCCCGAAGAAAGAAGTGTTCGCCGCCCTTGAGGAAGGGCATAACGTCATCCTTGAGATCGAGGTCAACGGGGCCCACCAGATCATGAAGAAGTGCAAGGGGGAGAACCTCCTTACCATCTTCATTCTCCCTCCCGACCGCGAAACCTTGCTCGAGCGCCTCGTCGGGCGGGACACCGAGGATCCGGAAGTCATCAAGGCCCGGCTGGAGAAAGCTTCCCGAGAACTCGCGATGGCCAAGGATTACGACTATCAGATCGTGAACGACGACCTCGGGAAGGCCGTCGAGGCCATTCGTTCCCTCATCCGCGCTCGGCTAGGGTAAAATCGAGGGGATGAAAGTCCTCGAGGTCCTCGTCGAATATTCGGCCCGGTCGCTCGACCGGCCTTTTTCCTATTTCTATCGGGGCGAAAGGCCGATCGGCCCTCGTTTCCGCGTCCGCTGCGCCTTCAACAAGAAAAGCCTCATCGGCTTCGTCGTTGCCGCGCGGGAATACCCGGGAACCCCCGAAGAGCTTTCGGCCGAACTCGGCTACCGGGTCAACGAGATCCTCGATGCCGACATCGTCGATGAAGAGCCGCTTCTAACCTCTTCCCTCATGGAGCTCGCGAAGGAGGTCGCCGCCTACTACATGGCTCCCTTGATCAGTGTCCTCCAGGCGATGCTCCCGCCCTCACTCGCTCCCCGTTCCTCCTCTTTGAAAGCCCCGAAGGTCGCCTACGAGACCTATGTCGAGGCCGTAGACGCGAAGGAAGAAGGTCTGACCCTCAAGCAAATCGAGGCCCTTCGCCTCCTCGTCTCCTCCTCGCCCCTTCGGAAGAAGGAAGCCGGGAGCCCCTCCGTCCTCGAGGCCCTCGCGAAGAAAGGCAAGGTCCGCTTCTTCAAGAAGGAGCGGCGGCGCCTCGAGATTCCCGAGCGCGAGCGGGAAGTGCCCCACGAAATGACCTACGAGCAGCGCGAAGCCTACGGGAAGATCGTATCTTCCGAAAAGCCCGTCGTTCTCCTCGAAGGGGTGACTGGCTCGGGGAAGACCGAAGTCTACCTTCGGCTTAGCGAGCACTGCCTCGAAAGCGGGAAGAAGGTCCTCATGCTGGTGCCGGAAATCAATTTGACCCCGGCGATGGTCGATTATTTTGCCCGGCGTTTCGGAAGCAAGATCGCCATCCTCCATAGCGAGCTCACCCCGGG
>CASFWS010000019.1 GCA_949298295.1 uncultured Bacillota bacterium
TTAAGGGTGACGCCCCACTCCTGGCAAGCGGAGTCGAAGACGGTCTCGACCTGGTTCTTGATTTCGTTGCCGACGTTGTCGATCGAGGCTTGGTAGCGCCAGGTGAAGTCGATGGTTAGTTCGCTGCCGCGCTCGATTTCGCCGGTTCCGACGCCCGTCTGGACGGCGCTCCGGAAGAGCTGGGCGGCCATCGAGGTCGAGTAGCCGTTCGGATCGACGGCCGTGTAACGGGAGACGGCCATCCTTCCGGCATCCGTATCGCGGTAGGAGATGTTGTTCTCCGGATCGATCTTATAGGCGTCCGAGAGATAGCCGACGGCCGGGTTACGACCCATCGTGTCGGCAATCGTCGCCCGGTCGATGGCGAAGAAGAGACCGTCGAGGAAGTTGTCGTTGCTCATGATCCACTTCACGTCCCAAGCTTGGTTGGCGGCGTGCGGGTACTGGGTCCCGTTGGGGCCGAAGAAGTAATCCCATTCGTCGTAAGAGCAGGTATTGAGGTTGATCTTGAGAATCGTCGAGCCTTCGGCGCGGCGGCCGTAAGGATCGGTCGCGTGTTCGCGGGTGTGCTCGGAGGGGCAAGTAACGTTATCGAGTTTTCCGGAGATGAAACGCTGATAGGCGTCTTCTTCGTTGCTGACCTTCGTCTCGACGTAGCCTTGGAAGTTGACTTCCTCGGCATGCGAGTAGTTCGGATTCTTCTGGTAGACGGTGACAACGTCCTTCTGCCACGAGGTCACGATGTAGGGGCCGGTGGAAAGAAGGTTGTCGACGGTCGTCGTGTAGTCGCCGCCGGTGGCGCTGCCGATGGCGCCAAACTGCCGGGAGCCGTTCCGCCAGACCGTCGCCCAGTTGCTGCTCTCTTCGGTGATGGTGTCGGGATCGCCGCCGCCGAGCTCGATCAAATAGTCCTTCGGAAGCGGGCTGTAGAGGGTGCTCGCAAGGTTGTACATCGCGTAGAACTGGGTCTGCGGGGTGACGAACTCAAAGTCGATCGAGCCCTCTTCCTCGTTCAGCTGGATGCCGACATTGGCCCAAGTCTCATCGTTGTGCTCAGGGGCGTAGACGTAGTCATTGGCCCCGGCAAAGCCGGAGGCATCGGTCGTGAGACCACTGGTCCGGAAGAGGTTGTTGTCGAGGATGGCCCGGAACGGAGTGAGGTAGTCCTCAAGCTCGATCGGGCGGCCATTGTAATCTTCGTAGTACTTGCTGGTCGGCGCGATCGAATAGCAGTACTTGTTGGGATCGTCGGCCCCGGTGTGGAGACGGACCCTCCACCGCCGATAGGTCGTGCCCTCGGCGTATTCCACTTCGTTTCCTTCATCGTCGAGAGGAACCGGGCGCTCGTCCTTGGCGAGGACCGGACGCCAAATATAGCCGTCCTTGGTCGCGTTCATGGTCACGCTGAAATAGCTGTTGCTGATCATGCCGTTGCGGCCGCCGACGTCTTCGCCGGAGGAATTCCAGTAGTTGAACGTGCCCGAGTCGGTCGTCGTGTACCCCTGGAAATAATTGGGATAGGTCGCCCCGCTGATGGGCTGGCCGTTCCACATGTTGCCGTTCGGGTCGAGCTTCGACTCGTTGATGCCGAAGCCGTAGTTCTCGATGTAGGTGTCGCTCGCGAGGGTGATCCGCGGCGAGAAGAGCTCGAGCGTGGCGTCGTCGTAAAGGGGGATGCCCGCCAAGTGGTGGCGCATCGCGTAGTCCTCCATCTTGTAGAGGAGGTTGGATTGATAGTCTACCCAGTCTTTCTGGCTCATGTCAGCCGGCTTTTCGGTCCAGTCGTAGACGCCGTTGGCCAGCGGATTCTTGCTGTAGTCAACGCCCGTAGAACTACTGGTCGTCGATCCAGCGCCGCCGCCTGAACTGGAGCTAGAAACGATTTGCTCATTGCAGGCCACGAGGGCAAAACCCCCGAGAAGACCTAGCAAAATCAGACTTTTCTTCATGGGTGCTGCACTCCTTTCTTTCTAAAAAAGCAACGGGCGTAATCCTCGCCCGCGCAAAGAAGTATCCACTTACCCGATAATATGTCAATAATTATTTTCAACAACTTCCGAGGCGGCTATATGCAATGCCAAACAATCAGCAAAACGATGGCCAAAAGGAAGTAGTAACCGGCATTGGCAAACCACGGCAAATAGTAGGCTTTGCGCCGCTTTCGCTTCTCGTTCATCCCGATTTGGTAGTCCCCGGCCGTCTTGTATCGCCGCTCGGTCGGGCGGGGCCGGAAAGACAAAAAGAGGGCATAGGCCGAGTAACCAAGAACGTCAAAACTCCCGCCTCTCGTCGCAAAGCGAAGGCCGCAGAAGGCCAAAAGAAGCCCAGCGCTAACGAAAGCCCCGTCGGAATAGTATGCAATGTAGGTCGGAGAATGATAGCCGCCAACGAGGAGCCAAAAGGAAACGAAGAAAACGGCTCCCAAGACCGTTGAAACGATGGTCTCGATCAACAACGCTTTGGCCTGCTCGTTCATCGATGGGCTATTTTCCTTTTCCTTGACGAAAAAGACAAGGCCTTGAAAATAAGGATTGAAGATTTCTCCGTCTTGAGTATTTTAAGAGGCGCGTTGAAGCGCGTTTATTTTATAAAGGAGGTTATAGACATGAAAAAGAGCAATGTCCTCGGCGCTGCCTTCCTCTTGGCCGCCATGGCTCTCGTCTCCTGCACCCAGACGGGCGACAGCAGCGAAAGCGGCGAGAGCAGCTCGGAGGAAACCAGCTCATCGGAAGTCGTTTCCCCGCGTCGCCTCGAAGCGACCATCGAGCACTCGGTCATTCCAGCCGGGGCGACTTTCTACGACGGCTGCGCCCCGACGATCACCTACATTGACGAAACGGCGGGCGAGACGACCGACATTTCCAACTACTTCAACCAGCTTCGTTTCCAAATCTCGCCGATCGTCAACGGCGAGGTCGATTCCGCGACTACTTACGACGCGACTGACGCCCTCCCGGTGGGCGAGTATGAGGCCAGGATCACGGCCCGTTCCCGCACGGCGAGGGTCAACTTCACCGTCGAGGAAGGAACGGTCGAAACGGCAAGCGAAGGCAATGGCTACAAGACGATTTACGGTACCGACGAGGACTTCACCCGGCTGGCTCTCTCCAATGGTGACGTGACGCTCGGGACCCTCGGGGAAGGCAACTTCCCGTCCAAGGGTACCGTCAACGTCCTCGTCATCCCGGTCATCTTCTCGGAAATGGAAAACACCGCCTCGGCCTTCAGCGAGGAAGAGCTCGCTCTCCTCGAACGGGCCTACAACGGGACCGATTCCGAAGGCCCGGAAGACACGCGGACGGCTTGGGAATCCCTCCACAGCTACTACCAGAAGTCTTCCTATGGCCAGCTCGACGTCGAGGCGACGATCGCCCCGGTCTACGTCTACGGAAGCCGGTCTACCGACCTTAACGAAAACGACGGCAGCAATGCCCACCGCATCGTCCAGGCGGCCTTGGACGACTACCAGCGGACCCATCCCGACATGTCGATGTTCGACGCCAACAAGGACGGCTACATCGACTCGGTCAACGTCATCTACAAAACGCTGGCCCCGATCGATTCCTCCAACCCGAGCGACCTCTGGTGGAACTTCACCTCGAACGCCAGCAATCAGCCGAACGTTTCGAACCCGACCCTCCACCGCTTCTTCTGGTCGGCCTACTCGATGATGGAAACCGGCTACTACCCGGATGTACCGGCCGAAGCCAACGTCGACCCCCACGTCCTCGTCCACGAGCACGGGCACGCCATGGGACTTAGTGACTACTACTCCTATGACCAGGACGCCACGACCGGCGGGAAGTCTGAGGCCCCGGCTGGCTGCGCCGACATGATGGACATGAACGTCGGCGACCACAACGCCTACTCCAAGATGAGGTTCAACTGGCTCCGCGACAGCGCCGACGACGAAGGCCTTAACGTCATGTACGTCGACGGCTCGAGCGACAACTTCACGGTTACCATCGACTCGTTTGCCGACGAGGGCGACGTCCTCATCGTCAGGAACACGACGACCGATCCGTGGAACGAAACCCCCTACGACGAATACCTCATCGTCACCTACTACACCCCGACCGGGGTCAACGCCCTCGACTCCCTCGGCTATGGCGAATGGACCCAGTACAACGAAAGCACCGGGACGACCGGCGCCGGAAACGGCGGTCCCTACCGGTACCCTGGCGTCCAGGTCTTCCACGTCGATGCCCGCGTCGGCGCCCAAGTCGGAAAGCTGACTTCCAATGGGGAAATCGACAAAGACACCCTCACTTGGGAATACACCGACAACATCTACACGACCGACCACTACGATACTGCTTCTGGCACCTATGAATCGGCGGCCGTCTTCCTCACCGACAACACCCCGTCCCGTTCCTTGAAGATCGTCGACGGCGAGCAGGTCGGCGGAGGCGATGCCGAACTCGAGGCCATCCTCTCGAGCGGCGACGACGGCTTCCGCTCCACCTCCTATGCCAACCTCATGGGCATCCAAAGCAACCTCTTCGGCACCAAGGAGTACGCCGAGGCCAACGACTTCCAGTCCAAGGAGATGTACGGCGGCTACACCTACTCCAACTACCTTGGCTGGCGTTACTTCGAGAACGAGCTCGTCTGGAACGATGGCTCGACCCTCAACTGGACGTTCTCGGTCGAAAGCCAGACCGACACCACCGCCACCCTCCACTTCGTCAACAACGCTGCCATTGAAGGATAATTGTTGAAAAACAAATATCTCGGCATATATTGGCAAAGCACCAAGAAAGGAAACATCACATGAAAAGCAAAGGATTACTTGTCCTGACGGCTCTTCTCGGCACGGGCCTCGTGCTTGGAAGCTGCGGCCAGACGACCACCTCTTCGGAAAGCGGGGCTGGGTCTACCTCTTCCGAGACGGAAACCTCCGAAAGCCTCCCCGGTACCTCGGGAAGCGAAACCTCCGAGGCTCCGGTCTCCGACTACACGGCGACCCGGGTCACCATCAGCGGCAGCACGCCGGAACGGGTCACCGTCGGAGAGACGATCGACTTTAGCCAGTACGTAACCGTGAGCGCCCCGGAAAACGGGACCTTTGGCCTCCGCGTCCGCGAAGGCTCGACCGGCACCGCCGAAATCGACGGGCACAATGTCACCATTACCGGCGCCGGCTCGATCGGCATCCAAATCGTCGGGGCCAATGACGTCAACCTCCGCCTTTGGACCATCACCGCCATCGCCGCCGACACCAAGGAAATGGCCGACTACCTCACCGCCCTTTCCTACAACTACACCGTCGACTGGCGCGACGCGACCGGCAGCTCGCTCTACGGGCTCACCTACCACAACGAAAACTACTGGCTTGCCCTTAGCGGAATCGATAACAGCGCCGACCAGACTTCCTCGACCTGGAGCTTCTGGGGTTCCATCCAAGCTGGCGAACACCGTTACGAAGTCGACTTCTACGAAGACTACGACTACGTTGAGCAGACCGTCAGCTACCGTTACGAAGCCCACCCCGGCATCTTCGACGACTCGCTCTATTACGCGGCCGCCGAGATGGCCTTCAACGAAGACACCGTCTCGACCGATCCGGAGACCGGCCTTACCATGATCACCGATGCCGGCGTTTCGAGCCTCATCCAGACGGGCGTCGGCACCAACTACGAAATGATCAAGGAATTGCTTCTCGAGCCCGACGGCTACGAGCAGGCTTACCTTATCCCGCTCTACGAGAACGAAGGGGATGCCCAAATTGCCGGGGTACGCATCATCTTCGCCACCTCGACCCTTGAGATGGTCTCGACCTGCGACATCTACGCCGCCGGCGAAACCTCCTTCGATGTGCTCGACGAATTCGTCGCCGAGGGTGTGCCGCCTTCATACGTCACCTTCGACACGCTAGGCGATTACCTCGGCGGCCAGGTTGCCGAACAGGCTTCCACCACCATCGAGGCTTCCATCTCCTATGGCGCCTACGTCACGAATAGCGAGACGGGCGAAACCAGCTGGCAAGATGCTTCGACGGCCGGAGCCTCTGGCCTCGAATCGAATCTCGGCATCGTGAGCAACGCCCCGGCCGGGACCTACAACGCGACCGTCGACGGCGACAGCTACTACAGCACCGCGACCTTCAGCCCGCTCTACTTCACGAACGATTCTCCGATCTACGCCGCGGTTGGCCAGGATAGCGACGGCCACTACTACCGCATGGACGGCGAAAATCCTGAGGCTTGGGAGACCAAGACCGACCTCGGTACCGACTTCGTCCTCTGGGACGAGGATGGCATCTCGACGGTCTTCAATGCTGAATACAACCTCGTCGGCGTCGAATACCTCACCCCGGCGGCCCTTACGACCGACTACCTGAAGAGCCTCCCCTACACCTCGATCGCGACGGAAGGAACCGTTACGACGGCCACCGTCGACGCCATCGAAGACGAAGGGAAACTCATCGAGATCATCACCGGTCTCATCCCGCAAGTCGGCACCTACGTCGTCGCCGGCGTCCTCGGCGGCATCACCGGCCGCGACGGCGCTCCGTGCTACACCCTCTTCGATTCGCCGACCATCGTCTACGACAGCGCGACGGGCGAAGTCTCCTTCGAGGCTATCCTCCCGAGCCTTGCCGAGGATACGACGCTTGGCGCCTACGTCGGGCTCCGTCTCCAGGTCACCCTCAGCGACTTCGGGACGACCGAAGTCCCGGCCTTCGGCTTCGTCCAAGCCGAACCGACCGAGCCGGCGGCCTAAGCGGCACTTCATCCAAACCAAAAGCGGGCCCTTTCTGGGGCCCGCTTTTCTTGTTCCCAGCCAAGCAGCTGAGCAGTCTTTAGAACGGAGAGTTACGGACCAGGGCAAGGCATTCGGGTTTGCTTTTTGCCTGCCCTACTTACCTTAGGCGACGGCCGTCTCAAAACGCCGTCTCGATAATCGCGGCAGGATACAAGGAGGCGCGCCTTATCCGATGAATGAGAGTCCCTCCCTTCTCTTGGCCTCGCGGTCCTTTCCAAACCGCAAGGAATGCACCTTAAACGCTCTATGTATCCCCCTTCGAAGAGGCGCCGGCATACCGAAAAGGATAATGACCCTAAACAAGGCCATGGCGATTCCTCAAAACAAAACCGGACCATTCTCGGAAGCCACTTTCAAAATATCGGCAAGGCACCACATTTCCCTTTGAGAGACCCACGGCGACACCTTTCCCTGCCCTTCGATTCACAGCCATTTAGTTTTCGGAGATATAAAGGCATAGAACATGCCTCTGCGGAGGGAAGAAGACTTTGCAAGCAAACGATCGACCAAAAAACGCCCGCCAAACCCCCTTCTTTTTGGGAAAATCCTTCATTTGCATAAGAAAAGCCGCCCTTCCGGCGCATTGGCCGGATGGAGGGCGGCAATTCCTCGTATCGTCTAGGCGGCAGCCCAGGCGATGGTATCGGTACCGGTCACGGTAGCCGTTCCGATGAGGGTTCCGTAGGCGGTAACCTCGTAGACCGCGCCGCCTTCGGAAATCGTCGTCCCTTCGATGAGGTTGATCTCGACCGTCGGGAGCATTTCGCCGTCGACGATGGCCCCGTAGATGCGGCCCGGGTTTTCCCCGGTGTCGGTCATGATGGAGATGATGGCTACCCCGCCTTCCATGCTCCAGCCCGAGGTCGAGACGTAATCGCCGCTGATGGCGGACGTGGAATACGTCGACTGGTGCTTGCTGAGGTAGTAAGGCCTGGCCGTTCCTGCCCTCATCACAATGGCATTCCCGTTTTGGTCGACCGCGACGTCATAAGTCGTCGATCCGGCCGCCGTGAAGTTGAGGATGCCACGCGTTTCGTCGTAGCTATCGATGGTGATGGCCGCGTCGGTTGCCCTTCCCTCCCAGCTGAACTCGTCGGATTCGATGCCGATCTTGTAGTAGCTGGTACCGGCTAAAGTGCCGATGTACTCGCCTTGGGCCCAAATGTAATCGGTCGAGAAGGCGCCGATATTTTCCTCGAGGGTAACGGTGATGGTTTCACCGGTATCCGAATCGACGGCAAGGACGTATTCGGTGCCGCCCTCAAGGACGGATTTGAGGACGCCGGTGCCCGTTTTAATCACCGTTTGTCCCATTCCATCATAGAGGGTCAAGGTAGCTTCGGGATCGCTGGATGTAAGGCGCGTATCCATCGTCGTCTCGGCCGTGAAACGGACGTAGGAGACGCTCTGGCCGGCGACCGGCTGAACGCTCATCGCCCCATCGACGATTTCTACGTCGACGGCAAAGGCGGGAGCAAAGCCCGGCACGCCCTCGGCCATGATGAAGGTAAACGGCGAAGCTGAATCGGTGCCGATATAGCCGACTTCGATGACGTAGGTTCCCGGCTCGAGGCGGAGATCGAGCTCCACTTCCGTGCCGTAGTAGACGTCCCAATAGTCGTTTTCGCCTTCTTCGACGATCGAGGCGATTTCCGCCCCGCTTTCGTCATGGACGACGATCGTCTTGGCGTAGTAATCGCTGCCGCCGTCGAGAATGAGGCGGTAAAGGGCCGTTTCCTCGACGGTGATCTCGTAGTAGTGAGAGCCCCCGTTGAAGGTCGAGACGGTAATCGGCTCGCTCATCGCAAGGCTCAGGGCGTCGTTATTTTCCGGATGGCTGAGAAGAAGGCCATCGGGCGGGAAGGAAAGCGTCACGTAGGTCGAGGTAACCCCAGTTACGTATTCCTCGAACTCGGATTCGTACATGTTGTGGGAGAAAACGAGGTAGTAGGTCGCCGCCGTATCGAGATCATCGAGCACCTGGATGGACTCGTTGGTCGAGGAACTGGCGCTGAAGTCGACGACTTCCGCTCCGGCCTCGTCATAGACGGTCAGGCTGGTGTAGACGCCATCCTCGCCGCCGATGGTAATGGCCGCCGGGAGGCTCGGGATCGTATCCGGGGCCAAACGGTAGACGGCATAGGCGTCGAGGGCGCCGTTCCAATTGACCCTCGTCTTGGTGTCGTAGGCAAGGTCCACCGCTTCCTCAGCCGTGTCGTTTGCCGCGGTCGCGATGTCGACGGGAATCTTCCCGTAAAGGACGTCTTCGGGGCTGTAGCTGCTATAGTAGCCAGTCACCCCGAGGTAGATGGTTTCGCCCTCCAGCAGGTCGATGGCCCAGACGTTGCTGTAGCTGCTCTTGCGATGGGGGACGAGATGGTCGACTTGATAGCCGAGGGTATTGACGGTCGTCAGCTCGGTTTTGTCTTCCCCATAGACGAAGAGATAGGGCTCGTCGCGCCTAGAGGCGGTCGTCGCGTCTTCGTCGATGTCGTAAGGCTCGCCGAGGGTGATGTAGTAGCGATCGTCGGCCGCCGCGGTAAACTGCAGGTAATAGACTTCCATCCCCGGGACGGTCGTGGCGACCCCGGAGAAGGTATCTCCCTCGATAATGTAGGGATCATCGAGCGAATTCCCGGCCGGGAATGCCGTCCAGTAGGCGTGGAGAGTCACGTCTTCCTCGACGACGTAGGTGGTGAGATCGATCGGCTCGGGGTTGGCAAGATCGAGGACCCAGCCGGCCATGAAGAAGCCTTGCTTCCGCGGGGCCGGGACATCGTCCAAAGCCTGACCAACGATAACTTCGCGGACGATATTCTCGCTTGTCTCAGCCCCGTCGACGACGACCGTCCCGCCATTGAGGTCGAAGGTGACCGTCGCAAGCTCGGTATCTGAGCAAATCGTCCGTTCCGAGACGATGTGGTTGCCGGGAGTGGCCGCGGCAAGGGCCGCCCATTCAGCCTCCGTTCCCTCGTAGGTGATTTGGCCGATGAGGCCGTCTTCCGAGAAGAGGGCCGAATTAGGGAGGGCGGTGACGCTCATCGGGACGACGAATTCGGCAACCGGAGTTGAGATGGTCGACTGAATGCTCGTCAACTGCGACGTCTCGAAGACGATGCGATTGAGCCTCGTGCTCCAATTGAAGCAGCTGGAAGGAATCGTCTCTAGGCTCGAGGGGAAATTGACGGTTCCTAGGATCTCGGCCCCCGCGAAACCCCAGCGGTTGAACTCGACAATCGTATCGGGTAGGGTGACGTTGGTAAGCCCCTTCAGGTTCTCGAAGCAGCCGTCGATGCTCCCAATATCGCCGGCCGTGACGACTTCGCCGAGGGATTCGGCCAAATGGTCTTCGCCTTCGACCTCCGCCCAGACGAAGGGGGCGACGACGATTTCGCCGGTGCCGCTAGCATCGAAGTAGTAGTCCCCGTAGTAGGCGTCGGTCTCGCTTTCGTACTGGGTATAGGTGACGCTTCCCACGGTCGGGTCGCCAAGGATGCCCCAGATGTTGGCCCGGTCGTCGATAGAGTCGACGAGTCCGCCGGCAAGGTCATAGGTCTTGAGGGAGAGGTCGATCTCGCTCCACCAATTAGCTTCCGGGACGTTGTTGAGGGTGTAGGTCATGTAGTAGTAGGTCTTGCCCTCCTCGAGCGGGGTCGTCCATAGGACATCCTCGGCCCGGGGAAGTTCGGCATAGACGTACTTAAGCTCGAAGCTCGCCTCTTCCTTGATGACCGTCTCGTTTTCTTTGACGCTTCTCGTCCAAACGGCTTTCGAAAGGCCTTGGTAGCCATCGATGGCCGCGACGAAGCGGATGGCTTTGTTTTCCCCGACGTCGGTAACATCGACCCCGAGCACCGGATGGGCGGTGTCGACTTCGTTGGCCTTCTTAATGTGGCTCCCGAACGCAATGGCCCGCCCACCGTCGTCGGTGGTGACGATTTCATCCTCGAGCAAAGGCTCGACGGTCGGGCCGGATTCGGAAGCAACGATGACGATAAGGCCGAGAGCCAGGGTCGAAAGAAGAAGGAAGGGAACGGTTTTGCGCGTGTTTTTCATTGTTTGACTCCTCCTTACCACTCTTCGACGATGCCGCCTTCGCCTTCGCCCATGGCTTCAGGCGAAACGGTTATCACGATGGTTGTGTCGCCTTCGCCCATCGTCACCGTGAGGGTCGTTCCGACTAGTTCAGCCGCCTCCCCGTCGACGGTGATGGCGTCGATGACGAACCCTTCGTCGACTTCAACGGTGAGCTCGATGACTTCTCCGGCGATCCCGGTCGTCTTCCCGGTAACCGTAACGGTATCCGGGGCGTCGATGACGATGTCGTGGATTTCGGCGGTCGTGACGACGATGGTCGCCTCTCCATCGGGCATCGTGAAGGTAATGGTTCCATCATCGACAGCAATGGTCTCCCCGTTGAGGGTAGCTCCCGTAATGAGGTAATCGGCATCGGCCGTCAGCTCGATGGTGACTTCGTCCCCAGCCTCGGCTTCGGTCGGGCCGGATGCGGTCACATGATCGCCGACGACGGTGATAGCGTGGGTCGTGACAACCGGCGGATCCGAAACCTCGCTATCCGGAACGGATTCGTCGATGGATGAGGAAATGCTGCTTGCTTCCGTCGTCTCGGACGAGGCGAGCTGAGAGCTCCCCTCGGTCGCGCTGGAGGCATCCGGTCCTGACGACTCGATTACCGGTCCGCACGACGCAAGCAAGGCAAGGAGGCCAAAGATCAGGACTCCTTTGATTTTCTTGCCTTTCATTCTCGAAAGACTCCTTTCTTCCGGATGGGATAAACGCAAAAGAGACTCCGGATCGATCGCTTGGCGTTAAGGCCCTCAAAACACCTCCCCCACAGGCCTTGTATGGGGGGACATTATGGGAGATAGCGAAATTTTCAATAAAAAGGTGCACTTGTTTAAACAAAATCGAAAAATACGCCTGCCATCGAGAAAATATTCGGTGCTCAAGGTTACATTTTTGTTGACATAAGGAGCGTTTCGCCTAGCATGCACGCATGAATACGCGAATAAGAAAGGATATTCCTACATGGAAAAAGCGCTTCTTGCCCTTCCGATAGCCTTGGCTCTTCTCCTCCCTTCTTGCGCCCAAGGGGACCCTGCCTCGTCCCCCGGCGGGCCCTCGTCGGAAGGGGCCTCGGACATCTCCTCTTCCCTCGACAACTCTTCAGAAGGGTCGAGCAGCGAAGAGGGAGCCTCCTTCCAAGACTATTCCGTCATCACCACCGACATCGTGCTCGGGGGATACCTCCCCGAGGCCGCGATCGGACTGGCCTTCCTGACCGGGAGAACTTACGCCATTTCCTTTTCCTTCTCGGTCGCAAGCCTCGACAACGTCGAAATCTTCTCGACCCATCCGGAATACCTGGAAGTCGAGGCGACCTCGACCAAGGGATCTTATATCCTCCACTGCAAGAAGGCCGGGGACCCGGGCCTCTTCATCCGGGACGGAGAGGGACGGACCCATTACCGAAGCAACATCCATATCCGGGATGCCATCGGCCTTGAGGAGATGGAAAGTTACCTCGTCGGAATCGACCACTACCAGAGTTGGGGCCTCAACGGGGGAAACATCCAATTGACCTTCCTCGGGAACCAGACGGCGATGCTGACCGGGACCGACGAGGGAAACATCCCGCTTGGAACCAACGGCATCCAGTTCACCTTCGAATACGACATGACCCTCGAGGATTCCGGGATGTATGTCTTCACGATCCTCGACTGGGAGAACCCCT
>CASFWS010000020.1 GCA_949298295.1 uncultured Bacillota bacterium
TACCTAGATGAGAAGTCGGATGGCAAACCAACCAACGGTCTAATCTACATTAGAATGAAAGTTTCAGGGAAATCGTGCTCCCCAACATGTTCTATTTGAGAGGAATTTTGGGATTTTGGCTCGGTCGACGGCTATCTCTGCACGTATTTGTTCGACTTATAGGTAACTAGAAATAAGACAATGCGATTTATGCTTTGAAGTATCTAGCATTCCGCCCACGACCAAGCAGCTTGATGCTGCCGTTTTTAACCAACGCTCCCAGCACGGCTTCGATTGTGGTAGGGCTAACATCAGGCAAAATTTGACAAATCTCCGCTTTCGAGATTGGCGTAAGACTATTGAGTACCGTTGCCTCTATGCGGGCTTTCTTGGTAATCCTCTTTCCGTTAACAACCGCAAAGCGTTTATCCAACTCCTTGTAGCACATGTACAAAGTGAAAATGAAGTTCTCCATAAAAGGAAAGTAATTATTCTCATTTTGCGCCCAGCCTTCGGAAGATTGACGCAAGGCTTCATAATAAAAGGCTTTATGATTATTAATTTGCTCCTCGAAAGAAACATATTTTCCGGCATCGTATCCGTTCTTATAGAGCAAAAGCAGCGAAAGCAACCGTGATATTCTTCCGTTACCATCCCGAAACGGATGGATACAAAGAAAATCGAGGATCACGCAGGGAATAAGCAGCAGCTGATTTATGTTCGCGTCGCTTCTTGATGATATATACGCCAATTCAAGTTGTTCCATTGCTTGGGGTGTTTCTAGCGCCGAGGTAGGTCGGAAACGAACGCGCTGCTGGCCGTGAACGTCTACCTCCAAAATGACATTGTCATCTGTCTTGTACTGCCCGCCATATTCGTATCCAGCAATCGACATCATCGTCTTGTGGAGTCCAAGAATATCACTCTGCTTGAAATCTAAATGCCCATACCCCTGGTGGATTGCATTTAGTGCATCCCTATACCCGGAAATTTCCGCCTCATTGTGGTTTAGAGGGGCGCTGTTTTGATTCACAATCGCGCGGATGCGCTCGTCGCTTGTCACGATGCCTTCAATAGCATTGGAGCTTTTGACTGACTGTACTTTGGCAACTGACTCTAGTTCGGTGAAAACCCGAGGATACATATCCTTCCGAACTCCCGCTATTGCTTTTAAGGAGGAAATATTGGAAGTCAGATTGATTAGCCTTGCCGGAAGCAGTCCGTTATCCAAAAAGGAATAGTCAAATCTTCTCATGGCGAATCCTCTTTTTATCTGCATATAGTATTGGCTTTTATATGCATATAATCAACATCAAAATCAGAATACCTGCATACCATATTTAGGGATTATATGCAGATACTAGGATTAGGCTGGGTAGATTCGACACTTACAATGGATATGATCAATCTGTTATGCAGTAGCCGAAAGTTACGAGGATGAGCATCCGGAAAATCTCGTTCGCCTTGATGTCGCTGCCGGCATTTTCTTAGCCAAAAAGCCCAGCACAATGCCGCAATTCCGTCTGGCGGTGTCCTCATTCACGCCGATGTTGGCGGCGGCGGGGCACAGGCGGTTTCATTGCGGGTGAAAGGCTTCGCGCAGCCGACAATCCGCGGTTGGAAAACACAACTGCTGGCGCAGATTTCCATAAAAGAATGAGAACATTTCTTTGGCTACGCGGCAGATGAATCCTCTCCTTCCCTTTGGATGCGACGCTTCCCCAGTGCTCATATCGTTGGGGGTGAAAGTAGGGCATTCCGTCTTCCCTTTGTCGAAAGATCCGGGCCGCATTCACCTTCTTTTTCTCTCCTTCTCTCACGGAAAGGTTTGGAATTTTTTAAAGGAAACAACCTCTTTGTCGCGGGAGAAGACCGAAAGAGTCAACAACGCTAAAATGAGACAACCCCGCATAAATTGACCATATAAAAACACCGAAAATGGACTATAAAAATTAGCGATTGTCACAGCGCTCAAATCAAAAACGCCTTAGTCGCGACGAAAACAAAAAAGTCTGCACACCCTTAGAAATTCTAAGTTTGTATCAGACATTTCCTAGAAATATGGTGGCCTCTGCGGGACTTGAACCCGCACGGAGGATCGCTCCCCAGGATTTTAAGTCCCGTTTGTCTACCGATTCCAACAAGAGGCCTTTAGGGTGCGCTCTTGGCTTTGGCATGGTGTCCCGTGAGAGTTTCGAACTCTCGACCCCTTGATTAAAAGTCAAGTGCTCTACCGCTGAGCTAACGGGACAGCTCGTGGCAGGGGTGACTGGGATCGGACCAGTGCATCACAGAGTCAAAGTCTGTTGCCTTACCACTTGGCTACACCCCTACAAAGAAGGTGGTGGGCGAAGATGGATTTGAACCACCGAACCCGAAGGAGCTGATTTACAGTCAGCCGCGTTTGGCCACTTCGCTATTCGCCCACGTGGATTGCACGCAACCAAGGTGGTGGATGCTAAGGGATTCGAACCCATGACCCCCGCCTTGTAAGGGCGATGCTCTCCCGCTGAGCTAAGCATCCGCCTATCGACGTGCCCGGTAAGTATAGCACGCCTTTTGCCGCGGTCAACCGCATAAAAGAGGGAAACCGGGCGCAAAAAAGGAGCCGGGGGCTTCCGGCTCCTCGATTTCGCTCTTTTGCTCAATAACCCGGCTTTCCAAGAAGATGGAACATGTTCTTCTTGTAGACTTCGACGCCCGGCTGGTCGAAGGGGTTGAGGCCGTTGAGGTAGGCACTCATCGCGCAGGCGCGCTCGAAGAAGTAGAAGAGGTAGCCAAGTTCGTAGGCCCCGAGTTTGTCCATATGAAGGACGATGTTCGGCCGGCCGGCTTTCTTCGAATGGGCCTCAAGGGTCCCTTCGTAGGCCTTTTCCTGGACGAACGACATCTTTTTCCCGGCTAGGAAGTTGAGGCCGTAGAGGTTGGCTTCCTCATAGGGGATTTCAACATCCGCAGCCGGGTTTTGGACATCGAGGATCGTCTCGAAGAAGGTCTTGCTCCCTTCTTGGATGAATTGCCCGAGGGAGTGGAGGTCGGTCGTGAAGGTGCAAGAGGTCGGGAAAAGGCTCTTTCCCTCCTTGCCTTCGCTTTCCCCGAAGAGCTGCTTCCACCATTCGCCGAGCTGGACGAGCTGCGGCTTGTAGGTCACGAGGAGCTCGCTGGCGTTTCCAGCCTTGTAGAGGAGATGGCGGGCGAGGGCGTAGCGGTAGGCCTCGTTTCTGGAAAGGGAGGGGTCGGAAAGGTCCTCGCGGGCCTTGGCGCTTCCTTCGAGGATAAGGGTCGGGTCGATGCCGGCAACGGCAATCGGGAAAAGGCCGACCGGGGTTTGGACGGAGTAACGCCCTCCGATGTCGCCCGGGAGGACGAAGCGGACATAGCCTTCCTCTTGGCTCAGCTTGAGAAGGGCTCCGCTATGGGCGTCGGTCGTCGCGACGATGGCTTTCGCGGCCCCTTCCTTCCCGTACTTCTCCTCGGCCATTTCCCGGAGGAGACGGAAGGCGACGCTCGTCTCGGTCGTCGTGCCCGATTTCGAGATGACGTTGACCGCGAACTTCTTGTTCTTGATGTGGTTCAGGGCCCCGTGGACGTAATCGGGGTCGAGGGTCTGCCCAAGGTAGACGATCTCCGGGCCGTCCTCGTGGAAAAGGCCCTTGATGGCCTCGATGGCGGCCCGGGCCCCGAGATAGGAGCCGCCGATCCCGGCTACGACGAGGACGTCGTAGTTCGCCCGGACGTATGCGGCCGTCTTCTTGAGGAGCTCATGCTCCTTCTTGTCGTAGTTCAAGGGATAGTCGAGCCAGCCGAGGAAGTCGCTTCCGCGCCCGGTCCGCTTCTTCATGCTTTCGTCGATGGCCGTCACTTCTTCTTGGTAGGCGGCCTCCTCGATCTTAAGGCCGGCATGGCCGAGATCGAGCCTAATCGTTCTTTCTTTCATATGCTTCCTTCCATTCCTCGAGATGGGCCTTGAGCCCATCGAAGGAAATGTCCTCCTCGGCGATTTCCTGGTGGGGAAGCGGCTTGTGCCGCTCCTCGCGCCCGACGCGCTTGAGGGAGACTTTCATTTCGTCCTTGTCCTCGTCGATTTCGATGATTCGGACCTTGTATATATTACCCGTTTGGACGTAGCCCGTGAAACTTCTCACGAAGTGCTCGCTCAGCTCCGAGATGTGGAGAAGCCCCGTCTTCCCGCCGTCGAAAAGCATGATCGCGTAGGAGGGATAAACCCGCACGACCGTGCCGATGACGATGTCGCCGACTTCGAATTTGCTCATCAAAGATCCCCCGGAAAGGTGACTTTCTTGTTTTGCGGTTCCCCCTCGACGATCTTGAGAGAGAAACCGGCCCGGACGAACATCGATCCTTCGTCGGGGAAGGAAAGGTAGGCGTCCCCGAGCATCTCCTTAGCCCTGAAGAAGTCCGCGGGGAAAAGTCCTTCCGGCGTCTCGATGAGATAAAGGTCTTTCTTCTCGAGGTAGTCGGCAGCCGATGCGGAATAAACGGCTTCCCGGGGGTGGGTGGCCGGGACGACGATGGTTCCGGGCGTCATGTTCTCATAGACCCGGCGGACGAGTTCCTCGCTTAGGTAGGGACGGCAGGCGTCGTGGACGAGGGCCGGGACGTCGTGCCAAACGAGGGAGAGCCCTTGCTTGGCGCTTTCCTCGCGGCTTTCTCCGCCCTGGACGATGTCGTAGGGTAGTCCGAGGCTGGCTTTCGAAAGGATCGACTCGACTTTCTCGATGAGATCTTTCCGGGTCACGAAAACAAGGCGCGAGACGACGCCGGAGGCCACGAAGGGCCGGCAAGCCCGGACGAACATCGCTTCGCCTTCTACTTCCTCGAAGGCTTTTTCCTTTTCGTAACGAGAGGCCCTCCCCCCGAGGAGAAGGACGGCTGAGGCTTTTTCCACGCCGGTTATTTTATACAAAAAGGGGAGGACTGTCGCCTCCCACATAGGGACAAAGTCCCTATTAATGAGCCTCGCGGTTGCCGAGGGACTCGTTGATGGCGATGCCTTGGATAATGAGGTGCATCACCTTCTCGAGCTCGCGCCCTTGGCTGTAATCGGCTTGGCAAACGTAATTGACCCGGCCGTCTTGGTAAAGCTGCTCGACTTTCTCGCGCTTTCCCTGCGGGTAGACGGCAATCGACTTGCCGCCGTTGTTCTTGGCGACGATCATCGCCGGGATGTCGGTCATCCCGTCGCCGATGTAGATGATGTTCGTATAGGGAATGCGGCGGTCGGGGCGCTTCTCGTTGACTCCAGCATCGTCGTTGGCGTCGTAGACCCCCTTCGAGATGCGGAAGAAGTACTGGGTCTTCTGGGTGAAGTTGATGGCCAGCTTCGGCCAGACCGGTTCCTTGCTTATCGGGTCGAAAAGGAATTCGCATGCATAGATCTTCTTGAATTCCCTTGCGATGTCGCAGCCTTCGACGATTTCCATGTTCCCGGAGGAAATGAGGTAGTGCTCGACGTTGACGCCACACGTCTTCCCGAATTCGTTGATGCGCTTGAACCAGGTGTGGACCCCAGGGAAGAACTCGATTTTCTTGCCCATTTCGGCCAGCCATTCCCTCGTCATCTTGATGCCGCGTTCCTTTGTCATCTTCACCATCATGTAAAGATAGGAAAGGGTCCGTTCGACGCCGGTTTCCTCGGCGAAACGGGTCGTTGCCGACCAGAACTCGGCCGGCGTGAGCCCTAGGGCCGGGATGAAGCCGAAATTTTGCATGTCGCTCTTCGCGAGGGTCGAGTCGAAGTCGTAAAGAATGGCCGCGATAGGCTTTTTCATTGCAATTTATTATAAGGCAACCGGCAAAATCTGCAAATTCAGGCCTTTTTTGCGGTTGGAGTTCCGAATTTGGAACCAAATTTTCGGCCACATGAAGGAAAAGCAAGGCGCTTTTGCATTAAATATCAGGCTTTTGCGAGGCTTTTTATCAAAGGGCAAAGATGACGAGCAAAGGCGCCCCGCGGACCTTATAATTAGCGCGATGTTCCTCATATCGACCCAAGCCGCCGTCACCCTTCTTATCGTCGGGGTTTCCATCTTCCTCGTCTACGCCCTCGGGGCCGTTTACGTTATCGGGGCCCTCTTTTACTTCAAGAACCGCCTCCGTAAGAAGATCGTGGCTCTCTCGATTCTTTTCGCCGAGAAAAAAGATCTCCTTCTTTCTGTCTTCCAACTCTATGACGAGGCAAAGCTCCCTCTCGAGGAGGCAGACCGCAAGCATTGCTCAAGGGTCCGCTGGCTGAAAACCGAGGTCGTGAAGGACAAAGACGTCGTCCCGATATCCGAGATCCTTGCCGGGCTTGAGAAGCGTCTTACGCTCATTGCCGAAAACGAGCCCTACATCAAAAGGAGCGAGGAACTGACGACTCTCCTTATGACCCTTAAGGACGTCGATGCTTCCTACCGGCGCATCGTGAACGTGTATAACGCCGACGTCGCCGGCTACATGTATTGGCGAAAATTCTTCCTCTACCGTTGGCTGAGCTTCCTTTTCGGATTTACCAAGAAAGAACGGATCGTCTAGAAGTAGAGTTCGTAATCGACGAGGCCATCGTAGAAGTCCTTTTCGTGGCTTACGAGGATAACGGCCCCGGGAAAGGCGGCGATGGCTTGGTAAAGGGCTTCCTTGGCCTTTTGGTCGAGGTGGTTGCTCGGCTCGTCGAAGATGAGGAAATTGCTCTTCCTTAGCCCCATGAGGGCCAAGCGGGACTTCGTTCTTTCCCCGCCCGAGAGTTCGCTTAGGGGACGAAGGGCTTTTTCCTTTTGGACCCCGGCTTCGCCAAGGGCCGAGCGAATGGCTGTGTTATCGAGGTTCGGAAAGGCCTCGTGGAGAAGCTCGAAGGGGGTGAGGTCGAGATCGTGGTCGATGTCGCTGTCGAAATAGGAAGGCGTCGTCCCCTCGAGCCATTTGTAGGAACCCCCTAGCGGCGGGAGGAGGCCGAGGATCGTCTTGAGGAAGGTCGTCTTACCAACCCCGTTCTGACCGATGATGGCGATCTTCTCGCCTTTCTTAAGAACGAAGGAAATCGGCTCGAGGAGCGGGGTCTCGTAACCGATTTCGAGGGCATCGACGATCAAAGGCCGTTCCCCGACGTCGCGGGAGAAGGGAAAACGGAAATGGCAGTGGACGACATCACTCTTCGGCGGGGCCATCCGGACGAGGTGGGATAGGCGGGCCCGGTGGCTTTTGGCCGCCATCGCCGAGGTCGCCCGGACGATGTGGGACTTGATGAATTCCTCTTCCTTCTTGATGTAGCGTTGCTGAGCCTCGTAGTTTTTCTCGTACTGTTCCATGTCGAGGAGGCGCTGCTCCTCGAAGTGCTCGTAAGAGCCGCGGTAACGGTCGATCCGGCGATTCTCGAGAACGAAGACGACCTGGGCGATTTGCCGGAGGAAGGCCTCGTCGTGGGAGACGCAAAGGAAAGCCCGCGGGTAGCCGTTCAAGCGGTCGACGAGCCACTTGACCTGGTTCTGGTCGAGGTAGTTGGTCGGCTCGTCGAGGAGAAGGACGTCCTTTTCCTCAAGGAGCATCTTGGCCAGGAAAGCCTTCTCCCGCTGGCCGGAGGAAAGCTTGGACAAGGGACTATTCAATTTGTCTTTGGGGAAGGCGAGGCCGTCGACGAGGTCGCCCACTTTCTCCTGGAGGGCGTAGAAGCCTCCGTCGAGAAGTTCCTCTTGGAGGCGGGAAGCCCGGTTTAGGGCCTTTTCGTTTCCGAGAGCCCCTTCTTCGTAGAGGCGCTCCATCTCCTTTTCCTTGTCGAAAAGGGGGCGGAAGACGCCGTAAAGATAGTCGATGACCGTTTGCTCGGCTCCTTCTTGAAGTTCCTGATCGAGATAGGAGAAAGAAACCCCGCCCGTCCAATCGATGCGGCCCCGGTCGGGCAGGAGCTTACCGGTCAAGAGCTTGAGGAGGGTGCTCTTCCCCGAGCCGTTATGGCCGACGAGGACGGCATGCTCCCCTTCGTTCAACTGGAAAGAGACGTTGTCGTAGAGTTCCTTGTCCGCATAGGCAAAGGATATGTTTTGCGCACTTACGACTGCCACGGGGCGGATTATCGCACATCCCCATCCCCGGGGGTAGGAGGAGGGACAAAAGAAAACCCCGGGCAAGCCGGGGTCATCTGCGCATTGGTGCGGGAAACCAGAATCGAACTGGCATGGGTTGCCCCATACGCCCCTCAAACGTACGCGTCTACCATTTCCGCCATTCCCGCAGCGGCAACGGGTATTATAGTAAGCCTCCAACGAGGCTGCAAGACGGAAATCACTTCCGGGAATCCGAGAAAGAAATGCGGAGCCGGAACCGTCCCTGGAACCCTTATGCCGCTGCCGGGCCTTGTTCAAAAGCGGGGGGGCGTTAAAATTTGTGGGAATGGAAGGAGGTCCATCAATGAAACGTCTCTTGTCCTTGTCATTCGTTCTCGGTTCCCTTCTTGCCTCGTGCAATGCCGTTCCGGCCGATGCGGCCGATAAGCCCTTCGTGAAAGAGGACTACGCCCATCTCTATTTTGCCGGGAACGACATCTACGGGATGCCCGTCCTCTATAGCGACTTTTCCAGCCTCGACCGTTCCTCGTTCGTCGAACCCGACGACGTCAAGGAGACCGAAGAGATTTCCTTCGATGGGGTTTTCTGGATGAGAGTCTATGTTGCCTCAGCCGAGGAACCGATTGCCCACGTTCCTTCCAACGGTCTTGGAAACGACTCGAGCCTTGCTGGGGATTCAAGTCTTGCAAACGAGGCCATTCCTCAGGATGCCGGCGCTTCCGAGTTCGTCGATCTGTGGAAACCTATCATCGATTATGAAAATCTCGATCCTTTTGAAGGCGAAGAACCCGGCACCCTTTTTGCCATCCATTTCGACTTCTGGCGAAGCGTGAAGTGCGCCGTTTACCCAGCCACCCTTTACGTCTATTCCTACGAAGCCATTCGATAGCCTAGACGATTCCTCTCGGGGCGGAGAAGGCGCAGCCTTCCCCGCCTTTTTCATTGGTTTCGGATATTTCAAAAGACCATCGATCACGGTTTACCGAGCGGTGCCCCAATCGCTTGCTCTGAGAGCGAGTGTCTTTACTCGCTTATTGCCCCTGCGCCTTTTGCTTTCCGGCGGGTGATGGCCGAGAAAACGCCCATGGATGCTAAGGCAACTGCCCCGATGGCCATGAGGGGGTAGCCGATCCGGCGGAGAAGGGGGCCGGGGTAGGTAAAGGAGAGTTCGAATTCCCCTTCCGGAAGCCGCGCGGCTACTAGGCCGTCGACGTCGAGAACCTCGCAAGAGACGGTTGTCCCGTCAGCAAAAGTGGCGGTAGCCCCGTAGCCATCGTAATAGAACTGGGGAAGCTGAAGGAGAGCATCCTCGCTAGAGGAGACATCAAAAACAACCTCGGGAGTGTTCAGTTCGACGATCGAGGCCGTTCCCGAACCCTCGAGGAAAACGGGCTGGATGTATTCGTCGATCCCATAGGGGATGTCGCGTTGGTAAAGGAGGTTGGAAGCGACCTCCTTGGCTAAGGAATTCGGGTAGCTTGCGTCTTGTTCCCCATAGAAGATCTCGAAGGGCGCTGCGGGGGCATATTCGTTTTGATAGCCATAGCGGATGCGGTCAGCGACCCATTCCTCGGTCGGTTCGGCCTTCCAGCCGTTTCCTTCCTCGTAGGAATAGATACGCTTGTCGATGAATGGCTGGTTGACGACGGCGAGCATCGAGGCCATGGCCAGGGCGATCGAAGAAGAGACCCGGAAGGAAGCAAACGGCTTGAAGAGATAAGCGGCGGCAAGCAGAAGGAAGAAGGCCACTATTCCCCAGTAGCGGAAGGGGAACTGGCAAAGGCGAAGAAGCAGGGAGGAGTTCTCCCAATAGGCGGAAGAAAAGAGGGAGACGAAGCCGAGGGCAAGGGCGGCCATCACCGCGTAGATTTCCGTATTCCCGAAGAAGGACCCGACGGTTTTAAGAGGCGTTTCCCGAAGGGCTAAGCGTCCTTCGTCCTCCTCTTTGCCAAAAAGGAAGAAGGAGAGGTCATAGGAAAGGAAAAAGGCCGCAAATCCCATGTAAACCTCGGCTCTTTCTCCCAGAATCAGGGGCGGAAGGAAAAGGATGAGAGCCATGGTTAAGAGCCGAATCGGGGTCTTGAAGGATTCCTTTAGAGGAAGGAAGCGGCGGAGCAAGGCATCGGCAACAATGGAGAGGAGGCAAGCCCCGGGGAAGTAGCCTAGGGATAGGAACCAGCGCCACTCCTCGTCGTAAGGCATCGAGGCGTAGTTGGCCCGCCATTCGAAATCGATGAAGCCGACGCGCCAAGAGCTTCCCTCGATCGCCGAGACGACGCTCTCGATGTCCTCCCACATGAGGTTCTCGTCGCTGAGGCGGTAGTCTCCGCTTCCGACGGCTTGGAGCATCGGGAAGACGAAGGGGAAGACAAGGAAGATGGCCGCCACGACCGAGATGCCGCCGAAGGCCCAGAACCTTCCCGACTTGGCTTTCTTGATAAGCTTTGGAAGCATCCCGACAAGGAGGAGAACCGCGGCGGCAAAGCTGATCATGGCGGTATAAGGATGGGAATCGACAAGCCCGACGAGGCCGAGGACAAGGGCGAGGAAGGGGCCAGCTTTGACTTCCTTATCGTCGATGGCGGCATAAAGGCCGTAGATGAACACCGGAATGAAGCCGATGGCCACCCCTTCGGCAAAGGCCGCTCGATAGAAGAGGCAGTGGTAGCGATAGGGGAAATAGATGGTCGCGATGGCCGCGGCTAGGCCAAAGGAAAGCCGCCCGTCGATCCGTTTGACCAATTTGTAGGAGAAGATGGCGCTGACGGCCACGGAAAGATAGGCGACGAACTTCATCGACCCGGTGACCGAAGCGCCGAAGAGATAGCTTAAACCGGCCGAAAGATAGTGGGGGAGCATCCCGTAGAAGAGGTTCGCGTTGATCGCGTAGTTGCCGAGATAGACGTGGTTGGGTCCGTCGACGAAGCCCCGCTTGAAGCCTTCGAGGAGATCGTAGACGAGGGAAAGGTGGACGTCGACATCGTCGCCGCTGGTCATCCCCTCATGGCTCATCCAGACCCAAAAGGGGGCTATCGAGATAATCAAAATGAGAAGGTAGGGAAGAAGATTTTTGCCCAAAGCAAGGGCTTTTTGCGGGCGAAACCCTTCGAAAAGCCTCTTCCAAGCAACACGTCTTTCTTGAGAGGCAGTTTCCATGGTCCGCTATTCCTTCTTGAAGGCGTCGAGCAAGATACCAGTAGCCAAAAGGAAGATCGAAAGGACCAAAAAGACGACCCCGGCCATGATGATCGGGGTCGTCGGGACGGCCAAAAAGCCGACAGGGAGAAGGACGGCTGAAACAAGGAAGAAGAGGGCCGCGAGGGTTGACATGGCGGCCAAGGGTCTCAGGCGGAAGAAGCATCGGGCAATAAGAGCGAGGATCTTGATGCCGTCCCGATAGGTGTTGAGTTTGGAGAAGCAACCTTCCGGGCGATCGCGGTAGCCGATCGTCATCGTGGCGATCTTCATGCGGCGGTAGAGGGCGAAAATGCTGAGCTCGGTTTCGATTTCGAAACCGTGGGTCCGCGGCTTGAAGCTTTTGGCAAAGCGGCGGGAGAAGGCCCGATAGCCGGTCATGACGTCCTTGATTCCCTTCCCGAAGAGAAGGCGGACGAGGAAAGTGACGACGGCATTCCCGAAGCCGTGGAAAGGCCGTTTATTCTCGGAATAATAAGCCCCAGCCAGGCGGTCCCCGACGACCATGTCGACGTTTTCCTCAAGGACTTGTTTGGCCATCTGGCGGGCGGAAGAAAGGTCGTAGGTATCGTCGCCGTCGACCATGATGTAGCAGTCGGCCTCGATTTTCCTAAGCATGGCCTCGACGACGTTGCCCTTGCCTTGGCGGGGCTCCTCGATGACCTGAACGCCCTTCCCGCGGGCGATGTCGCCGGTTCCGTCGGTCGAGTTGTTGTCGAAGACATAAACCGAAGCCTCGGGAAAAGCCTTCTTGGCGTTAAGCAAGACCTGAGCGAGGGTCTTCTCCTCGTTATAGCAAGGGATCAGGATAGCGATGTTTTTCATAAGACGCAGTTGAGGTTGAAGAAGGCCTCCTTGACATAGCCCGGCAGACCATAGGCATCGCCTAACAGCCAACCATCGAAGACGTCGAAGAGCAGGCAAACGCCAATAAAGGAGGAGGCGTAGAGGGTCAGGAAGCCAATCGAGGAGATATAGGGCTGAGCCGGGCTATCCTTCGAACGATCCATCAGCTTAAGCCAGGTGGCGGAGGAGCCGATGGTCGCTAAGTAATAAAACTCGATGAGATAACGGGCGCAGACTCCGGCCTTCGAATAGGTGGTGAAGGCAAGGATGACCAGCAGCAAAGGGAAAGCGAAGAGGAAAAGCCGTTTATCCCATCCATCACCTTTCCCTCCCGCGAAGCCCGAGATAAGAAGGAAAAGGAAGAAAGGGAC
>CASFWS010000021.1 GCA_949298295.1 uncultured Bacillota bacterium
CGGACTCCACCCCCATGAATTCCGCCATAGTTTCGCGACCCATCTCCTCGACGGCGGGGCCGATCTCCGCCTCATTCAGGAACTCCTCGGACACGAGTCGCTTGACACGACCCAGATCTACACCCACGTCTCCACCAAGCGCCTTCAAGAGGTTTATCGTTCTTCTTTCCCTCGGCAAAAAAAGAATAAGCAATAGAATCGGCCGCAAAAGGCCGATGGATGATTCGAAAAGAGAAATGGCGGGAAACCGACACGCCCTTTTTAGTGGCGCTCACCCTTTAAGGGTGATAAGATACGCAACGGCCCTTTTTGGGGCTAATACGCACCTCGTGGATCCAGCGCCGTGTTCCCTGGCGGGCGAAAGAGCTTAAAAAGCGTCAGGGTGGTCAGCTGCTAGAAACGGGGGAGGCATAAACAAATGGAGGTCACCAAAATGAGTGACGAAACGAAGGAAACGGCGGTCGAAGCGACCGCAACCGCAACGCCGGTCGAGCCCGGCATGGAGCAGGTCATCCGCGACCACTCCCTCCCCATCATCACGATGAGGAAGCTTCTCGAGGCCGGTGTCCACTTCGGACATCAGACCCGCCGGTGGAACCCAAAGATGGAACGCTACATCTACGGTGCCCGCAACGGCATCTACATCATCGACCTTACCAAGACGGTGGAATGCGTCAACAAGGCTTACAAGAAGCTCAAGGACATCGTCGACCAGGGCGGCAAGGTCCTCTTCGTCGGGACCAAGAATTCCTCGCAGACGGTCTGCCAGGAAGAAGCCCTTCGGAGCGGCTCTTTCTACATCAACAACCGCTGGCTCGGCGGCACCCTTACCAACTTCCGGACCATCCTTGGCCGCATCAAGAAGCTGAAGGAACTCGAAACGATGGAAGCCGACGGCACCTACGACCGCCTTTCCAAGAAGGAAGTCGCCCGCTGCAAGAAGCTTCAGGAAAAGCTCGCCAAGAACCTTGAGGGCATCAAGGAGATGCGCAAGCTTCCGCAAGCCATCGTCGTTACCGACCCGACCGTCGAGGCCAACGCCGTGAAAGAGGCCCGGACCCTCAACATCCCGGTCTTCGCCATCTGCGACACCTCGGACGATCCCGAACTCTGCACCTATCCGCTTCCCTCCAACAACGACGGCGCCAATGCCGTCCGCCTCCTCGTCTCCGTCATGGCCGATGCCATCGTCGAGAGCAAGGGCGGCGTCACCGAGGTTGCCTATGTCCCCGATTCCGCCGAGGAAGCGACGATGAAGGATGCCATCCGAAACGCCGACATCGCCAACGAACAACGGAAGGCGGCCATCCGCCAGCAACGGAAGGAGCGCGAGGAGCGCTATCGCCGCATGCAGGAAGAGCGCGCCGCCCGCTATGCCGCCCGGCAGGCTGCCCGCCAGGCCGAGGCCGCCAATAGCGCCCAGGCCGCTACCCCGGCTTCCGAAACCAAGAAAGAAGGAGAATGAACAATGGCTGAGAAGAAAGTCATCGAGTTGATCCAAACCCTTCGTGGCCGCACCGGCGCGGGCATGATGGATTGCAAGAAGGCCCTCGAGGAGAACGACCTCGACATCGAGAAGGCCATCGACTGGCTCCGCGAAAAGGGCATCGCCAAGCAAGCCAAGCGGGCCGGGCGGGTCGCCGCCGAAGGCGCGACCTCCGTCCGCGTTTGCCCCAAGTGCGGGAAAGGCGTCATCGCCGAAGTGAACTGCGAGACCGACTTCGTTGCCAATAGCGACAAGTTCCGCGGCCTCGTGAATGCCGTCTTGTCCTACCTCATGGACAATGAGCCGAAAGACCTCGAGGAAGCCCGCGCGGCCACCCAGAAGGACTTCGGGGATGCCGGCATCGCCGTCGGCGAGAAACTCGAGCTTCGCCGCTTCGAAATCGTCCATAAGGGCGAGGGCCATTGCCTTGGCAGCTACATCCACATGGGCGGGAAGATCTCCGTCCTCGTCGAACTCGAGAAGGAAGACGAGAAGTTTGCCAACGACCTTGCGATGACCATCGCGGCGAACGCTCCTCTCTACCTCGGTCTCGAAGACGTCCCGGCTGCTGACCGCGAACGCGAGCTCGGCATCGCCAAGACGGAAGTCGCCAACGACCCGAAGCTTGCCAACAAGCCGGATAGCGTCAAGGCGACGATCGCCGAACGGAAGGCCGACAAGGCCCTCAGCGCCTATTGCTTCCTCCTTCAGGATTACCTCCTCGACCCGAGCAAGAAGGTCGGCGACGTCCTCAAGGAAAAGGGCAACAAAATCGTCCGCTTTGTCCGCTACGCCCTCGGCGACGGCATCCAAAAGGACCAAGGCCAGGAAAACTAAGGCCGCCGATAGGGCGCGTTTCCGCTGGGGACGCGCCTTTTGCATAACGAGGAGAAGCTTATGGAATCGATCTACAAGACCATTATCATGAAGCTTTCCGGCGAGGCTCTCGCCGACGAAAGCGACCGGACGATCTACGACCGGAAGCTATTGAAGGACATTGCCCGGGCCGTCCACGACATCGTGAGCCTCGGAACCGAGGTCGGCGTTGTCGTGGGAGCCGGCAACATCTGGCGGGGGCGGCTGGCCGAAAAGGTCGGCATTGAACGCTCGACCGGCGATTACATGGGCATGCTCGGGACCATCATCAATGCCTTGGCCCTACAAAGCGCCTTCGAGGAAGAAGGGATGTCCACTCGGGTCATGAGCGCCATCGACGTTCCGCAGGTTTGCGAGCCTTACATCCGCCGGAAAGCAATCTCCCATCTTGCGAAGGGGCGCGTCGTCATTTTCGCCGGCGGAACCGGCAACCCTTACTTCACGACCGATTCGACGGCGACCCTCCGGGCCCTCGACATCGGAGCCGATGCCATTCTCATGGGGAAGAACGGGGTCGAAGGCGTTTACGACAAAGATCCGCGTGAGAATAAGGATGCCCGTCTTCTCTCCCATCTGACATTCCAAGAAGTGGTGGAGAAGAAGCTTGGCGTCATGGACCTTACGGCCGTTGCGATGCTCGAGGCTAGCCCGATTAAAATCCACGTCTATAATATGGAAGACCAGACGGCTCCCGTCCGCATCCTCAAAGGAGAGGCGGTCGGCTCCGTCATCAGCAAGGAGTAACGTCTATGGACGCATACGTCAAAGAAGCCCAGGAAAAGATGGGCAAGTCGATCGAAAGCTTCCGCCACAACCTCGGGAAGCTTCGTAGCGGCCGGGCCAACCCGGCCATCCTCAGCGGCATCATGTGCGACTACTATGGGGACAAAATGGACATCACGGCCCTCTGCTCGATCAGCATGCCCGAACCCCGGCAGCTTCTCGTGAAGCCGTATAGCCGCGACGATCTTAAGACGATCGGGGCGGCGATTGCCGCGGCCAACATCGGCATCAACCCGCAGATCGAGGCCGATTGCATCCGCCTCATCGTCCCTCCCCTTACCGAGGACATCCGCAAGGACATTGCCAAGCAAGCCAAGGCCCTTGGGGAAGACGCCAAGGTGAGTGTTAGGAACATCCGCCGCGATTATCTCGACCTCCTCAAGAAGGACGACACGATGTCCGACGACTACAAGGACCGGGTCGAAGCCGACATCCAAAAGGTGGTCGACGCCACCAACAAGGAAATCGATTCCATCCTTGCCGAAAAGACGAAGGAAATCATGACGATTTGATCGTCCTTTCTCCACTATTTCCTGCAAATCCCGCCTCAAATGGCGGGATTTTCATTTCCGTTTTATGTAATAGAGGCGCGAGCCACCATCGCCGCGAACGCTTACCTCCCCGTTATGCCCGGTTCCGTTCCATTCCTCGTGAAGGGCAACCCGTCCCGTGTTTAGCATCGAGCCGCTTACGGTCAGGCTTTCCACGTCGGATGGTATGGTCTTGAAACGGGCAACCAGTTCGAAAAGCACGCCTTCCGGGTTGATATGGAAAGGCAAGACCTGATTGACGAGTCCTCCGAAAGTCCCGAGCTCCAATTCGATCGGCCGGCTTGCCACTTCGTAGATGGCTTCGTCCTCGAAGAAAGCCCCGCGGAGGAAACGAGGGGCCGGGATCGGATCCTGCCTAGCCCGGAAGGAAGCGATGGCCGCTTCGCTTCCGTCTTCCGAGATTACTTCCCACTCGATGGTAGATGAGCCCGGGAGAGAAAGGAGGACGAAGCGCCCCTTCTGGAAGAGGGCGCGGTGTTCTTTGTAATAGGAAATTTCCCTTTCCATTTCCTTGCGGTCCCGCCTTTTGAGTTCCTTGCTCGAAAGCTCGTAGCCAAAGCCGCCGAAGATTGCCTCGTCGAAACGGGTGGACATGGGCGTTTTTCGAAGAGTTTGGTGATTGGGGCTGGCCGAGACGTGCGATCCCATCGTCTGCATCGGATAGCCGAGGGCGAGCCCGCTTTGGATGAGCAGCCGGGCGAAGGGGTCGGTGTTGTCGCTGGCCCAGATTTCCGGGAAATAGGAAAGGATGCCGAGGTCGAAGCGGTTGCCGCCGGAGGCGCATCCTTGGAAGTAAACCTCCGGGAAGCGGGAGGTAATCTCGCCAAGGAGGCGGTAAAGCCCCTTGGCATAAGAGAAACAATAGGCTGGGGAAGCGGGGAAATCGCTCATCGGACGGTTCATGTCCCACTTGATGTAACTGATGGGGGCCGAGGAAAGAAGGGCGGTCAGCTGGTTGAGGACATAATCGACCACTTCCTGACGGGAGAGGTCCAGGAGGTATTCGTGGCGCGAGAGGGAAGGCGCAAGTCCTGGGCTCTTCATGGCCCAATCCGGATGGGCGCGATAGAGATCGCTATTTTCGCTGATGGCTTCGGGTTCGACCCAGAGGCCGAAGGAAAGGCCCATTTTATTGATTCTCTCAGCGAGCCAAGGGATGCCGTGGGGAAGTTTCTTTGCGTCGACTTCGTAATCCCCGAGAGAACTATGGTCGTCGTTCCGTCCCTTGAACCAACCGTCGTCCAGGACGAATAGTTCGACTCCCAGTTTCTTGGCGTCTTTCGCAAGGGCGAGAATCTTGGCTTCGGTAAAATCGAAATAGGTTGCCTCCCAATTGTTGAGAAGGACCTTTCGTTCCGCGTTCTTAAAGCGAGCGGGGAGAATGGCGTTTTCGACGAAGCGGTGGTTCGTTTCCATGAGGCCATTGAAGCCGGCATTGGAAAAAGAAAGGGTGGCATAAGGTGCGAAGAACGTCTCCCCGGGTCCTAGCGGAAGACGGAAAGCCTCGTCGTCGATGCCGTTCATGACCCGGAGCTTTCCCTTCGGGGTCATCTCGATGGAAAAGAAGTGGCTCGACGAGTAAACGAGATTGAAGGAATAAACGTCGCCGGAAAAGAGATCGGCCCCGCTTTCCATGACGGCAAAGAAAGGATTGACGCGGTTCGAGGAACAACCCATGTGCGAGGCGAACGCTTTCCTTCCGGGGCGGATTTTGTCCCTTACCATGTTGGCCTCGGCGGCCCAGGTTCCTTGAAGGGTCATGACCTCGGGGTTTCGAAGATAGAAATCAAGGGAAAAGGACGCGGCCCGCTCAAGGTAAAAGGTCTTGTCTTTGCTTTGGTTATCGAGGCGATAGGATCGGCAAATGGTGCCCGTTTCCTTCTCGACGCCGTAAATGAGTTCGAGGGCGAGTTCTTTCCGCTTGTCCACGAAGCGGAGGACGAGAGTTTCGATATCCCCGTGCGGAGTCGGAAGGCCATCGGCGGCCGGGAGGGCAGCCTGCAACTCGTACCCTTCGTAGGAAAAATCGTGGACATAGCCGTTTTCTTCTTCGTAAATGATGAGGCCAGGCGAGGCAAAATCGCCTTTTCCAAGGAGCGAAAGCTCGAGTTCGGCTAGATCGAGATTGAGATTAGGGTCCCTCTTTTCGTCGTAGGCGACCGCGGTCCCGCCGGTCGTCGGCATCGGCTTGGCAATGCTTTGAAGGGGCACCTCGTCGGGCAAGCGGGGGCCGAAGTAGTCGTGAATGGGCTTCCCGCAGTCATCGATATGGAAAGCGTACGTGGACTTTCCTCCGGTCAAACGGAAGGCTAGGTCTTTGATGTATACCATTTCTCTAATAGGTTAAACTTTAATCGGGCACGAAAGAAGGAACGGTTATGGAATTGAAGGGATTCTCTTGGGGTTGGCGCTTTCTCGAGGGATGGAATGAGGCTTACGGGTCCTCGGTTCCCCCGGAAGCCCGGGAAGTCGATATCCCGCATTCAGCCGTAACCCTGCCTTACAACTATTTCGACGAACGCCAATACCGGAAGGATTTCGCCTATTTCAAGGAGTTCGACCTTCGGCCGGAGGAAGGAAAGCGCTATATCGTTCGTTTCGAGGCCTTCATGGTTCAGGCCGACGTTTATCTCAACGGCCACTGCCTTGGCCATTTCCTGAGCCTTTACTTCCCGGTCAGCATCGACCTCACCTCGCATCTTCGTACTGGCAAGAACCTTCTATCCATTCATCTTAATGGCGACGAAGATCCGAAGATTCCGCCCTTCGGGGGAGCAATGGATTACCTTACCTACGCCGGCATCTACCGGCCCGTTCACCTTGAGGTCTTGCCCGCTGCCCATTTCACTTCCATTCTCATCCACGCCTCGCTGGATGGGAAAGTCGAGGTCAAGGCCACGACGACCTCCGACCAAGGAATCCTCCTTTATGAAATCTACGATCGCTCAGGGAAGCTAGTCATGAGCAGCGGAACATCCCATTTTGCCATCCCCAACCCCCATCCATGGACGCTCGAAAATCCCTATCTTTATGAATTGCATGCCACTTTTACGAGCGATAATGGCGTCGACGAACGGCATATCCGCTTTGGCCTTAGGGATATCGAATGGAAAGGCAATGGGTTCTATTTGAATCACAAGCCCTTGAAGCTCATCGGGCTCAATCGCCACCAATCCTATCCCTATTTCGGATATGCGGCGACCGCTTCCCTCGAGCGGGAGGACGCCCGGATTCTCAAAGAGGAAGCCGGTGTCAATGTCGTTAGAACCTCCCATTATGTCGATAGCGAGGCTTTCTTAAACGCCTGCGACGAACTTGGGCTCCTTGTCATCGATGAAGTACCCGGCTGGCAGCACCTTTCATCGGATCCGGAGTGGCGGAGGAACTACTGCTCTTTCGTGGAGAAGATGGCTTATTGCGGATATAACCACCCGTCCATCATCGCCCACGGGGTGCGCATCGACGAAAGCCTCGACGACCATGAACTTTATGCCCGCGGGAACGCCATCTGCCGGGCCATCGATCCCCATCGGCCGACCCTAGGAGTCCGGAATTTCCGCCATAGCGAACTTCTGGAAGACATTTATGGCTTCAACGACTTCGACGGGCAAGGGAAGAGGGCTTTGGCCCACCCCAGCGAAGCCGGGGCCAAGGGCCGTCCCTATATCGTGAGCGAGCATAACGGGCACATGAATCCAACCAAGATGAGCGATTCCCTCTCCCAGGCCCTGAGCCAAGCCAAGGACCACGAACGGAAAATCGATGCCTGCTTTCGCGAGCCCCATATTGCTGGATGCATCGGCTGGTGCTTTGCCGACTACAACACCCATTCGGGCTTTGGCTCCGGGGACATGGTTTGCGCCCATGGCGTTTATTCGATGTTCCGAATGCCGAAGTATGCTTCCTACGTCTATGCCGCCCAGCAAGAGAACTTCCCGGTCTTCGAACTCTTGACCGACATGAAAACCGGCGAGTTCCGGGAGGCGCGCTTCGAAGCCATTCCCATCGCGACCAATTGCGACTATTTCGAACTCGTCAAAAACGGTCGCTTCGTCGGGCGCTTTTACCCGAGAAAATGGAAAAAGGGCATGCCCCACCCGATCTATTATCTTGAGGAGGTGGTGGGCGAATCCCTTCAGGACCCTCGTTTTCACGGCAAGGACCGGAAGCTGCTCTCCTCTCTTCTTTCCTATGCCGCCATCCACGGATACGCCCATTTCAAGCTCAGGCATAAACTGGCCGCCGCCTATCTGATGGCGAAGTACCGCCTTTCCTATGACGACATCCTTGGGCTATTCAATGAGGAGATCGCCTCTTGGGGCGGCGACGGAAAAGGAAACGTCTATCGCTTTTCCGCCTTTAAAGGCGGAACGAAGGTCGTGGAGCGGGAATTCGGCCCCTCGATGCGTTTCCATCTCGAGGCCGAGGCCGATCGTTCTACCCTTGTCAACGGCGACACTTATGACGTTGCGACAGTCAAACTTTCCTACCGGGACGAGCATGGCACGATAATGAACTTCGCCTCCTCGGTCCTTGAAGCCGATGCTAGCGGGGCCATCGAGCTTCTTTCGCCCGGGAAGAGCCTTCTTCTCGGCGGGACCGGGCGCCTTTATGTCCGAAGCAAAAAGGGAGGCGGTCAAGGCCGCCTCGTCCTTAGCTACGCCGGCGAGACAAAGGAATTCCTTTTCGAGGTCAAATGAAAGACGAAGGCCGCTCTTCGAGCAAATCCTAAGCCTTGCCTTGGTCATTTCCTTTTCTTTCGGCGATGGCCGAGACCAATGTGTTGTAAGTTTTCTCGTCGATTTTGAAGACGAAAGCCGCGATACCGATGGCCGCGAGCATGATGATGAGCGGGGCGACGATCATGCCCATCGCCATGCCGATTTTCTGATTGTTGCTGACGCCGTCGATGATGGCTTGGACGTCAGCATCGAATTGGCTGGGGTTTTCGTATAGCCCGGCGTTGTTCATGTACTCGAGATTGGAGATTTCCGATGTGACCGCATAAAGCCCGGTCGCGGCCAGCGTCCCATAGACAAGCCCTTGCTGGATGGCGCTTCCCCACTTGGCGACGAGGGCCCGCATCGAGGAAACGAGGGCTTCCTTCCGCTCGCCGTATTTGTACTCGTTGTATTCGATCGTCGCTTGGAGCTGGACGATGAGGACAATGGCAATGATTCCTTGTCCGAAGAAGATGAAGACGGCCGGGACGTAGAGAAGCCAGACGAGGGAGCCATAGGCGACTGGCGTATCCCCGAAGAGGGGGAAGCCGAGGAAGAGGAGGGCGAGATAGCCGACGAGGAGAATGGCTCCCGATCCGAGGAGCATCTGCCGGCGGTTCAAGATCTTCGTAAGAAGCGGATAGAGGAACTGGGCAATGAGGGTGCCGACAGCGTACATGACCGTGAAGATGAACTGGATGTTCCCGCCGCGGCTGGAGCCATAGCCGTAGTTCAGGTAGAAGTAGTACATTCCGAAGGCCACGAGCGTTCCGGCGGCGAGGTAATTGAGGAGGATGGCGATGATGATCCAGCGGAATTGGTCGTTTTTCCCGAAAAGGCGGAAGATGTCGGCGAAGCGGACTTGGCCGTTTTCCTTCTCCTCGATGGTTTCCTCGGTTCGGTCATGTTCCTTGCAGACGAGGACCAGGACGATTTGGGAAACGAGGTAGAGGGCCGAGATAATGCCGGCTATGAGGCCATAGACCTCGGCGCTCGACATGCCGGGAATGGCTCCGACGAGCAAAGGGACGGCTCCGTAGACGGCAAAGACGCCGACCGAGATGCATATTTGCATGGCGGTGGTGATGTTGTTGCGGCGCTTTTCGTCGCTGGTAAGGGAGGGGAGCATCGACCAATAGGCAATGTCGTTGATGGTCCAGACGATGTCCCAAAGGAAATAGAAGACGCCGAAGAGGGCGACGAAGCCCCAGCCGGTCGGATGGGCTAGGAAGAGGGTGAGGACGACCGCGGTGTTAAGGACGCCGCCTATAAGAATCCACGGTTTGTACTTTCCCCATTTGAAGTGAACCCGTTCAATGAGCCACCCCATGATGGGATCGTTGATGCCGTCCCAAATGCGGCAAATGACCACGATGACGGAAATGACCGCCATCTGGGCCAAATAGGAAGCGGTGTCTTGGACGCTCAAAAGGCCCGAAAAGGTAATGTAGGTGAGAAGAAAGGAACTGACGAGCTGGTAACAGGCATCCCGAAAAGTCGAGACGCCGCAGTAGACGACCTCCGTCGACCGGGGCGGGATGTCGCCGGTGAAGGTCGATGTCAAATTAAGTAGTTTCATGGGCCTTTGCCTTCCTTTCCTCTATTATCAAAAGGCGAAAAGGACGGGGCAAGGCCGAATCCTACAATTCGAGCGAGGAACCGTCGGGAAAGATAATGCTCTGGATGGAACTTCCCTCCAACGCGCGGTCGATCATCGCGCGGTCGAGACGGCTGAACTGCTCTTCGGTCCCGGCGTAACGAATACTCGTGGCAGGGCACTTGTCGAACAATGATTCGCCCCAAACGGCGAGGCTGGCCGGAAGGGAGATCGAAGCAAGGTTGGCATTGTCGGCAAAGACGCGGTTCCCAATTTGGGTGAGGCCTGAGGCCGAAAGGTCGACTTCGGTCAGTGCGCATCCGGCGAAGGCCTCGTCCCCGATGTAGCTTAAGCTGGCCGGGAAGGGGAAAGACGAAAGGCTTTCCGAAGCGGCAAAAGCATGGTGCATGATGCGGAGCGAATCGCTCGAAAAGGCCCCTTGGACCGATGTTAGACCGCGGATGCCGGAAAATGAATAACTTCCTATGTACGAGGTATATTGAGTGAAAACAATGCGAGAAAGCGAAAAATCCGTGGGGTTTTTGCCGAAGATATTGGTGCCTTCTTCCATGCTGGCAACGCCGGTAACATAACGAGCTTGGACCTCCAAACTCAGCTGATCGTACTGCGGGAGGACCAAAGCGTAAGAGGAACCTTCGGCCGGCGAAGAAACCGAGGAAATCCAATAGCCGGTTTGGCTTTGGTCGTCTTCGTAGGAAAAGGTCGGCACCCCTGTCGCCCGGTGGGCTTCGTCGTAGTAGGCCGCCCGGCTGTCCTTCTGGATGGTCGGCTCGGCTGGCGGCGGGGTCAAAAGGGCGCCGGCGACAGCTACGGCCGTGCAAATGGCGGCGATGCCGCCGAAGACCGAGACGGCGATTATCAAGTGCTTCTTAAGGGTCGCCTTGTCCATCGTTTTCTTCGAAGGGTCGAGCGATGGGGCTTCCTCTTTCTTGCTGACGATTGGTTCTAATTCCGACATGGCAACCATGCTGCTGTAACGTCCCTCGTAAGAGTCGGCAGCCGTCAGATAATAGGTGCCGTTGCGTTTGAATAGAAAAGCTCCTTCGCGGCCGATGTCTTTGCACCCCCGGCGGGAGAGGCATGTGGAGGCGTGGTGCGATGGAATGGTGTCGGGGTCGAGCAATACGGGTTTTACAGGTTCCTCGGCCAAGCCGCTCATGTCGTCTTTCATGCGGGCAATGAAGCCTCCCCCGTAGACAAGATACACGCTTCCGTCTTCGTCTTCAAAAAGTGAGGCATCTATGTCGTCTTTCCAATAACCGTCATTGGCAAGCGCATTTACATAAGGTCCCTCGGGGCGTCCCGTCGTGCTCTTCAATAGACCTCTGTCGCCCGGGGGCATACTGATGGTTATGTAGTAATTTCCTTTTACATAATGTAGTTCGGGGGCCCACAGGGCACGCACGGCCTTTTTATGGAACCGCCATTGTTGCCATGTGGCATCTCGGTCGAAACTCCATACTACACCCATATATTCCCACTCTTTCAGGTCGGGCGACCTCCATAACTCCACGCCATCGTTGACATGCCAAATGTCATTGCCGGTAGAGCCGGTGAGATAGTAAAGTCCGTCACCGCCCACGCAGATGACGGCATCTCTTATTTGAGCATCTATAAGAGGGGTTATGGGCGGAATCAATCCTTCTTTCACGGCACTTCCGCTGAGCCTCGGATTGTTTTTGTTATATTTGAGCCATAAGGGACTTGGCCCGCCCAAGGTCTTTTGGTCGGGACCGCTGATACCCAAATTTACATTCCGGGCTTCTCCGCGAACGGCCGGAATGTCAAATTCGCGCGTTTGCACGGAAAACAAGTATTTGCCGTTTTTCATATAGGCACAACAGATGGCCATGTCTCCGGGGTAATCGCTCGATTTTACCCGCACGGCAAGCGTGTCGCCGCGATGCAGTATTTGAGGGCTTTTTTGCCAGTTGCCGCTGTTAATGCGGTATTCGCCGTTTCCTATTGCCAAGTGTAAAGTGTCATCGGTGATGACAATGGGCGATGAGGCTATCCCCGTGTCCGGTTCTGCCTCTTTTTGTGCGGGAAAGGAG
>CASFWS010000022.1 GCA_949298295.1 uncultured Bacillota bacterium
GAAAAGATAGGCGTGGGCGATTTTCCCGCTCGCGAGGGCATTGCGAAGGGTCCCGACGACGGCCTTTTGTCCGGCAACCTCGTCGAAAGCTTGCGGGCGGTACTTGAGGTAAAGGGCTTTGTATGACATTCCACCCGTGATTATAGCCTTCGGGCCATCCTCCTTCCATTATGGAAGGGATCCTTAATGCTATAATGCGTCCGCTTTATGATGGAAGAAACGATGAGAAACCGCCTCGAGGCGGTAAGGAAACGCTTTGCCGAGATCGAAGAGGAACTTTCTTCCCCCGACATCGGAAGCGATATCAAGCGGCTGACCGACCTGAGCAAGGAGCGGGCCTCCCTTGAAAAGACCAACGAAGAGTACGCGGCCTATCGGAAGCTGGAATCCGATCTTAGGGACATCGACGGAAATAGCGACCCCGAACTGGCTGAGCTCATGAAGGACGAGCGGAAGAAAATCGGCGCCCGGCTTGAAGAGATGGAAAAGAACTTTGAGTCCGAGCTCATCCCCCAAGATCCCAACGACAAGAAAAACATCATCGTCGAGATCAGGGGCGCGGTCGGCGGGGACGAAGCGAATCTCTTTGCCGGCGATCTCGAAAGGATGTACGTCCGCTATGCCGAGAGTCAGGGCTGGAAGGTCAAGTACATCGATAGCGAGGAAGGGGCGGCCGGCGGCTATTCCTACGTCTCGTTCATGATCAAGGGCGAGAACGTCTATTCCAAGCTGAAGTTCGAAAGCGGGGCCCATCGGGTCCAGCGCGTCCCGAAGACCGAAGCCTCGGGCCGCATCCATACTTCCACGGCAACCGTTCTTGTGATGCCCGAAGCCGAGGAGGTCGACGTCAAAATCAACCCGAGCGACCTCAAGATCGACACTTACCGTTCGCAGGGCGCTGGCGGCCAGAACGTCAACAAGACCGAATCGGCCGTTCGGATTACCCACCTCCCGACCGGGATCGTCGTGAGCTGCCAAACCGAGAAAGCCCAGCTCCAGAACAAGGAAATCTGCATGCAAATGATCCGGGCCAAGGTTCATGACTTCTACCAGTCGAAGATCGACGAGGCCCGTTCGTCTGAGCGGAAGCTCAAGGTCGGGACCGGCGAGCGAAGCGAAAAGATCCGCACCTACAACTATCCGCAAAACCGGGTGACCGACCACCGGATCGGCTTTACGGTCAATACTCTTGACCGAGTGATGGAAGGCGAGCTCGAGCCCATCGTCGAAGCCCTCATCCACTATGACCAGGAGCAGCGGCTCCTTGAAATGAAATGACCATTGCCGAGGCTTATTCCAAATACGCCAAGCTGGCGAAGGAAAAGGGCATCTATTCAATGGATGTTCGGCGCCTCTTGGTCCATTTTGAGCATCTCCGGGACCAGCTCGACGTCATTACGGAGGGCAAGCGCGAAATGAAGAACCTTGCCTCCTTCGAGGAGGGAATGGAGCGCCTTTTGAACGACGAGCCGGTCGAATACATCATCGGGGAGGCCGAATTCCTGACGAGGAAACTCAAGGTCGACCGCCGGGTTCTCATCCCGCGGCTGGAAACCGAGGAGCTGGTCGCTGCCTTCAGCGAGCGGATCGGCGACTATTTCAACCCGCGGAACATGCTGGCCGTCGCCGACATCGGAACCGGGTCGGGCTGCATCGCCATCGCGGTCAAGGATGCTTTCCCGAATTTCTTTGTCTACGCCTCTGATGTCTCCGAGGAGGCTTTGGAAGTTGCCAAGGAAAACATTGCTTCGGCCGGCAGCCAGATTGTCCCGCTCCTCGGGGATAGTCTTCAGCCGTATATCAAAAGCGGGCGGAAGCTCGATGTCATCATCTCCAATCCACCCTACATCACCGGAGGGGAGTATGTTCAGCCCTCCGTCACGAACTACGAGCCCGAGGGGGCGCTACTCTTCAGGCCGGACGACAACGTTTACCAAAAGATCCTTTCCCGCTTGGACGAGGTTAAGAAGGGGCCGATCGTCCTCTTCTTCGAAATCAGCCCCGAGCTCACGGAGTATTTGACCAAGCTCATGGATAGGTATCTCAAAGACTATTCCTACGAATTCATGGAGGACAGCAACGGACTGCTCCGTTTCTTGGTGATCGACGTCAACTGATATGGGAAGCAAAGAAGAAATCCAAGCGGCTGGAAGGGCTTTGGCCAATGGCGGAATTGCCGTCTTTCCGACGGAGACCGTTTACGGGATTGGCGTTGCCTATAATCAAGAAAATGCCTACAAAACCCTTGTCAAATTGAAGAAAAGGCCGCCGGAAAAACCATTTTCGATGATGTTTTCCTCCCTTGAGGAAGCCTTGCCTTTCCTTGAGGTCGACGAAAGGAGGAAAGAGGTCATGGCCGCTTTCCTTCCCGGGCAGGTGACGTTTCTTTGCCGATGCGCGAAGGGGCTCCCGCGGCAATGCGATCTCGGAACCGGAATCGTTGGGGTCCGGGTTCCCGTGGGGGCGGTGGCGGTCGAAGTGCTGAAGGCGGCTGGCTGCCCCTGCCTGGTGACGAGCGCTAATATCGCCGGGGAAAGATCGGCCCTGACTCTGGAAGAGGCAAAGGCTTATTTTCCGGCGGGGGTCGATGCCTTCGTCGGCGGCGATTGCGTCTCCAAGGTTGCGACGACCGTCATCGACCTTTCGGGCGAGGAGCCGAAACTCGTGCGCCAAGGGGAAATCCATCTTGAAGACATCGAAAAGGTTTGGAGGGAGAAACGATGAAAATTGCCATCGGAAGCGACCATGCCGGCTACATCCTGAAGGAAAGGATCAAGGAGCATTTGCTCAAAGCCGGTTATGAGGTCATCGACGTTGGGGCCGATAACGGCACGACGAGCGTCGACTATCCTGTTTATGGCGTGGCAGCCGCCCGGCTGGTGGCCAACGACGAAGCGACCTACGGCGTCGTTTGCTGCGGGTCGGCCATCGGGATTTCGATTGCCGCGAACAAAGTCCGGGGCATTCGCTGCGGCATCGCCTACAACGACGAAGTGGCCTCTCTCATGCGGGAGCACAACAACGCTAACATGATTGCCTTCGGAGAACGCGAAATGAGTTCCGAGGATTGCCTGAGGCGTCTCGACATCTTCCTTTCGACTCCTTTTGCCGGCGGGCGGCACGCCCGGCGCGTCGAAGAACTCGACAAGATTTCCTGATTTCAGGGCCCAAATTCCTTTTCGGCGCTATATAGGGGTGTGGAATCCCCGAGGAAGCAAAGCGTTGCCTGCCCGCGGTGCGGCAATTCCGACCCGCGGGCTTTCGGTTGGAAAGGCGGGGTCCCATATTGCCGGAAGTGCCTTCCTTTTTCCGGGAAGAGCGCTGAAAAAAGAGCCGGAGAGATCGCCGAACCCCACCTTGAGTTGAAATATTCCCTGAGTGAAGAACAGGCGGCCGTCTCCAAGAAACTGGTTGCCAACTTCATCCGCGGGGTCGATTCGCTCGTCTATGCCGTCTGCGGGGCCGGGAAGACCGAGCTTTCCTACGGCGTCATCGCCTGTGCCCTTTCCAAAGGAATGCAGGTCGGCTTTGCCCTTCCCCGCCGGGATGTCGTCATCGAGCTTTGCGAGAGGATAAAGGACGCCTTCCCGCGGAACAAAGTGGTAGCCGTCTACGGCGGCCACAGCGAAGTCCTCGAAGGCGACATCGTCATTCTTACAACCCATCAGCTTTTCCGTTACGAGCGATATTTCGATCTCCTGGTCATGGACGAAATCGATGCCTTCCCGTTCAAGGGCGACCCCGTCCTCCATGCTTTCTATGAGCGCTCGGTCAAAGGGAGATCGGTCCTTCTTACGGCGACTCCTTCAAAGGAACTGATTGCTGCCTATTCATCGCCAGGCCGGGAGGTCCTTGAACTCCGGACGCGTTTTCACCGCCACCCGATGCCGGTTCCTGGCATTTCCTACGTGCCTTCGCCTATGAAAGCCCTCCGCATCGGTAGCCGTCTTCGCTTTTACCAAAAGGAAGGGAGGCCTTGTCTCGTCTTCGTTCCTTCAAAGGCCGATTCCGAGCGCTTGTTCCTCCAACTCCGACCCTTCTTTCCGAGAGGCTCTTTCGTTCATAGCGAAGATCCTTTACGCGAAGAGAAAATCCGGCGTTTCAAGAAGAGACAACTCGATTACTTGGTGACCACTTCCGTCCTCGAACGCGGGGTGACGGTGGAAGGGCTTCACGTTATTGTCGCCGATGCCGATCGGGAGTCGATATACGATGCCGCGGCCCTCATTCAAATTGCCGGGCGGGCCGGCCGGAAAGCCTCCTGCCCGGGAGGCGACGTCTTATTCCTATGCGAGAAAAAGACAGCCTCGATGGAAGCCGCGATCGCGGAGATAAGGAGGAGCAATGAGTTTCTGCTTAAATTGCCTTAACGAATATCAGGAAGCCAGTTGGACCGACCTCTATTCGCCGGAGGTCGTTTGCCCTTCTTGCTATAGCAAGTTCAACCCGCGCCTCGAAAGCTTTCCCTTCATGGGGCGAAAGGCATATTCCCTTTACGAATACAATGACTTCTTCAAGACCTCCCTCTATCGTTTCAAAGGATGTTCGGATCTTGCACTTGCTCCTGTTTTCCTGTGTAAAACCGCGTTCTTTTTGCGCCTTTTCTTTCTCGGTAGCGTCTTGGTTCCGGCCCCGAGCCATCGAGAGGACGATGATGAGAGAGGCTTCAATCACGTTGAGGAAATCTTCAAGGTTTTGGGCCTTCCCATGGCCATGGTCCTCAAGAAGACGGAACGGGTCAAGCAAGCCGGAAGTAGCCTCAAGGAGCGCCAAGAAGTCGGCAAACGCCTTGCCATCGAAGGGGGAGAGACCCTTCGCGGGAAAAGAGTTCTCCTTGTCGACGACGTCTTCACGACCGGTTCGACGGCCGCGGCTGCCGGTAAGCTTATCCTTGCTCAAAAACCGAAGTCACTGGCCTTCTTCTTTCTTTCAAGAGTAGGCAAAAGGAACAGCGGACATCGGGGCTTTGGCGGTTCAGAGGACCCTGAATTGCCCTCATGCGCGCATGATGGTATCATCTAACCCGGTTTTTTAACGAGGATACGAACGTGAGCAATTTCATCCAAAAATTCTTCGAAAGGCGCGAGCTGGACCGCTACATGCGGGAAGCCGATCGCGTCATGGCCTATGACGAGCAGATGGGAAAACTGAGCGACGAGGAACTCATTGCCAAAACGAAGGAATTCCAGGACCGCTTGGCCAAGGGCGAAACCCTTGAATCGATCAAATTCGAAGCCTTTGCCGTCGCCCGGGAAGCGGCTTGGCGGGTCCTCCACCAGAAACCCTTCAAGGTCCAGATCGTTGGTGCTCTCGTCCTCAACAACGGCGACGTGGCCGAAATGAAGACCGGCGAGGGCAAGACCCTTACCGCCACGATGGCCGTTTATCTCAATGCCTTGGCTGGCAAGGGTGTCCACGTCGTCACGGTCAACGAATATCTGGCTGAACGTGATGCCGAGTGGATGGGTCAGATCTACCGTTTCCTCGGCCTCAGCGTCGGCGTCAACCTCGCGGCTAAATCGACCTCCGAAAAGCGCGAGGCCTACGCTTGCGACATCACCTACACGACGAATAGCGAACTCGGTTTCGATTACCTCCGCGACAACATGGCCCCCTCCCTCAAGGGGCGGGTTCTCCGCGGCCTCCATTACACCATCGTCGACGAAGCCGACTCCATCTTGATCGATGAATCGCGGACTCCGCTTATCATTTCCGGCGGTTCGAGAGCCCCGGCCAGCCAGTATCAAGTGGCCGACCGTTTCGTGAAGCGTCTTAGGCGCGACGTCGACTTCACCATCGACGTTAAGGACAAGACGGCTGCCCTGACCGATTCGGGGAACGACAAGGCCGAAAAGATGTTCGGCATCCACTCGCTATACGATCCGGAGAACAGCGATCTCGTCCACCGGATTCACCAGGCTCTCAAGGCCAACTACATCATGGCCCGCGACGTCGAGTACATGGTCGACAAAGAGCACAAAATCCAGCTCATCGACCAATTCACCGGCCGCATCATGCCGGGCCGCGAATACAATGACGGCCTTCAGCAAGCCATCCAGGCCAAGGAAGGGGTCGAGATCAAGCAGGAGACCGTCGTCCTTGCCACGATTACTTACCAGAACTTCTTCCGCCTCTACGAGAAGCTTTCCGGCATGACCGGCACGGCCAAGACCGAGGAAGAGGAATTCCAGACCATCTACAACATGAAGGTCGTCTGCATCCCGACCAACCGGCCGGTCCAGCGGATCGACGACACCGACCTCATCTTCGCTACGCATAAGGCCAAGCTCAAGGCGCTCGTCAAGGCGGTCCAGGAGCGTCACGAGAAGGGGCAGCCGATCCTCATCGGTACCGTTTCGGTCGAAAGCAACCTCGAAATCAGCAAGCTCCTCGACGAGGCCCACGTCCCCCATGAAGTCTTGAACGCGAAGAATCAGGCTCGCGAAGCCGAGATCATTTCCCATGCCGGCGAGAAGGGCGCTGTGACCCTTGCGACCAACATGGCCGGCCGGGGTACCGACATCAAGCTGGCTCCGGGCGTTGCCGACCTCGGCGGCCTTTGCGTCTTCGGAACCGAGCGCCACGAATCCCGCCGTATTGACAATCAGCTGCGCGGCCGTAGCGGACGTCAGGGCGATCCAGGCTATTCCCGCTTCTTCGTGAGCTTCGACGACGAATTGATGCGCCGTTTCGCTCCCGAAAACCTCCGGACCCTCTTTGCCAACCAACTGAAGGACGATAGTTACGATTCGAAGATGCTGACCAATGCCGTCACGAATGCCCAAAAGCAAATCGAGGGCAAGAACTTCGATGTCCGGAAGAACCTCAAAGACTACGACGACGTCTTGGCCAAGCAGCGGGACATCATCTACAAGAAGCGCGACGCGATTCTCATGGCGGGGGATATCGTCGATCTCATCCACGACTTCTTCCTGACCTCCGGCTCGGAGCTTGCGAAGAAAGCCGTCGACAAGTCGACCAACGACGAGGTAATCGTCGGCACGATGCTCAAGCGGCTTGTCGAGCCCCGCTTCCTCCCCGAGGGAAGCATCAACGTCCAGGCCTATGACGGGGCTCCTTACCAGGAGGCCGGCGAGGACCTTGGCGAAATGCTCTATGCCTCCTATCTCGAAAAGCGGAAGCAGTGGCCGGCAACTCAGGCCGACATGGTCGAACGGCAGCTTTCGCTCCGCGTCATCGACAAGAACTGGCAAACCCACATCGACACGATGGCCCACCTCCGGGAAGGCATCGGCCTTCGCAGCTACGCCCATACCAACCCCCTTCAGGATTACGTCAATGAAGGCTACGACCTCTTCAAAGAGATGAACGAGAGGATTGCCGTCGACACCTCCCTCAATCTCCTCAACGTCCGCCTTGTCAAAAAAGATCCCGAGCCTTCGCCGGCCCCGATCGATGCGGAGGCCAAGGAAGTTAGCAAGGCCGCCCCGGCGGCTCCGACCGCCGGCGGGAACGAGGCCCCCAAGGCTTCCGCGGAAAAGAAAGAAAGCGAATAACGAAAAGGAAAAGGAATACATGAAAGAGCTAGTCGAACTACGGCAAGAAGCCCAGAAGATCGGGCAGCTTGTCTCGCAGCTCGGTGACTCTCTTTGACCTCGACAAGATCGAAGGGAAGATAGCCGAGCTTGACCGTGAGGAGAACGAGCCGGGGTTTTGGGACGACCGCCGCAAGGCCCTGGAGGTCGTTAACGAACTAAACGACCTGAAAGGCAAGGTCTCCTCCTATGGCAAGATAAAGAGCGACTATGCCGACTTTGCCGGCATGCTCGAAAGCCCGGATGCCAACGATCCGGAGATGCTCGAGCTCCTCAATGACCTATGTTCGACTCTTGATAAAGAAATCGGGGATTTGCGGAGCCTTTTGCTCTTTTCCGGGGAGTACGATTCCAGAAATGCCACCCTCGAAATCCATCCGGGGGCCGGGGGCACGGAAGCTCAGGATTGGGCCGACATGCTCCTTCGCATGTACCAACGGTGGGGCGAAAAGCACCATTTCAAGGTAATTCCTCTTTCCATCGAGGCCGGGGACGAGGCCGGATTGAAGTCCGCGACCGTCAAGATCGAAGGCCACAATGCCTATGGCCTCCTCAAAAGCGAGAAGGGGGTTCACCGGCTCGTCCGGATTTCGCCTTTCGATGCGAATGCCCGGCGCCACACTTCCTTCGCTTCGGTCAACGTCATTCCGGAATTCGGGGAAGTCTCCGACGTCGTCATCGACCCCAAGGACCTTCGGGTCGACACTTTCCGCTCGGGCGGGGCTGGCGGCCAGAACGTCAACAAAGTTTCCTCGGCCGTCCGGATTACCCACCTTCCGACCGGCATCGTCGTCCAATGCGAAATCGAGCGCTCGCAGCTCATGAACAAAGCGACCTGCATGCAGATGCTGACCGACCGCCTCATGGCCATGAAACTCGAGGAGCGGGAGAAGCAGCTCAAATCGATCGTCGGCGAGCAGAAAAACATCGAGTGGGGGAGCCAGATCCGGAGCTACGTCTTCTGCCCCTACACTCTCGTGAAGGACAACCGAACTGGCGAAGAGACTTCCGACGTCAACGGGGTCATGGACGGCAATGTCGACCGCTTCATGTACGCCTATCTGGAAATGCTCTCGCGAAACGGGGAGAAGAGCTGATGGCTTCCCTGCCCGGTTCCTTTGCCCTTTCCTCACCCTACAAGCCGACCGGGGATCAGCCCAAGGCCATCGCTTCCGTCTTGGAAGGCTTTGAAAAGGGCAAGACTTTCCAAGTCGTCATGGGAGCGACCGGGACCGGGAAGACCTTCACGGACGCGAACATCGTCCAGGCCATCAACAAGCCGACGCTGGTGATCGTCCACAACAAGACCTTGGCATCCCAGCTTTATGGCGAATTCAAGGAATTATTCCCGCAAAACCGGGTTGAATATTTCGTTTCCAATTTCGATTTCTATCAGCCTGAAGCCTACATTCCGAAGTCGGACACTTACATCGAGAAGAACGCGGTGATGAACGAGGACATCGAGATGCTCCGCACCTCGGCCGTCAACTCGATCCTCGAACGGAACGATACCATCGTCGTCGCTTCGGTAGCCGCCATCTATGCCCTTAGCGACCCCGAAGAATACCGAGGGCTCGTCTTTGAGATCCGCGTTGGGGAAACCCTCGACCGAAAGCGCCTTTTCTCCCGCCTCGTCGAGGCACAGTTCCATCGGGACAACGGGGACCTTCCCCCGGGTTCCTTCCGGGTGCGGGGCGAGGTCATCGACATTGCCCCGATGGTTTCGCGGGACTACTTCATCCGCATCTCAACATTTGGCGACGAGATCGATTCGATTCGGGAAATCGACCGCTTGAACGAAACCGTTCTCAAGTCGATGAAGACCTGCCCCATCTATCCGGCTTACGACCACGCCTCGACGAAGGAGAGGATCCTTCGGGCTTGCGATTCGATCGAAGCCGAACTCGAGGAACGCCTTGCCTACTTTAGAAGCGAAGGCAAGCTCCTCGAGGCCGAGCGGCTGGAAATGCGGACCCGGCAAGACATCGAATCGCTCAAGGAATTCGGGATCTGCCCGGGCATCGAGAACTACTCCCGCCACATTGATGGGCGGAAGCCCGGGCAGCGGCCGTGGACGCTTATGGACTACTTTCCGAAGGACTATCTTTTGCTCGTCGACGAGTCGCACGTCACCTTTCCCCAGGTCCGCGGGATGTTCAACGGCGACCGGAGTCGGAAAACGACCTTGGTCGAGTACGGCTTTCGCCTGCCTTCGGCTCTCGATAACCGCCCCCTGAACTTCGAGGAGTTCGAGGCTCTTTATCCCAGCCGCGTCGTCTGCACCTCGGCGACCCCTGGGGACTACGAAATCGAAAAGGCCGGAGGCGAGGTCGTCGAGCAGATCATCCGCCCGACGGGCCTCCTCGACCCGAAGATCGACGTTCGCCCGACCCTTGGCCAAATCGACGATCTTTTAAGGGAAATCAAAGACCGCATCGCCAAAAACGAGCGCGTGATGATCGTTACCTTGACCATCCGGATGGCCGAGGACCTCACCAATTTCCTTAGGGAACGCGACATCAAGGTGACTTATCTCCATAACGAGACGAAGACCTTGGAACGGACGGCCATCATCTACCAGCTGAGGAAAGGCAAATTCGATGTCCTCGTCGGGATCAATCTCCTCCGCGAGGGCCTCGACATCCCCGAGGTGAGCCTCATCGCCATCCTCGATGCCGACAAGGAAGGCTTCCTCCGCTCGACGACTTCGCTCATCCAAATCATTGGCCGGGCCGCTCGGAACGCCCACGGGAAGGTCGTCATGTACGCGGATGAGGTGACTGATTCGATGAAAGAGGCGATTGCCGAGACGAACCGCCGGCGGGCCATCCAAGAGGCTTACAATGACGAAAACGGGATCGTTCCGACGACCATCGTGAAGGAAATCCGGCCCCCGCTTACCAACGACGAGTCCGACCTCGAAGGCCTCGCGAAGGTTTCGAAGCATTCCTCGCGGAGCGAAATCGAGAAATACCTCAAGAAGATGGAACGCGAGATGAAAGAAGCCGCGAAAGCCTACGACTTTGAACGGGCCGCGGCCATCCGCGATGCCATCATGGAGCTGAAAGGAACACTATGAAAGAGTACCAACTTTATCTCCTCGACTTCGACGGGACGCTAGCCGATTCGGCCCGCTCCTTGGCTAGCGTTTATGCGGCTGGCTTCGAGGAAATCGGGATGCCCTTCGAGCGGGAAATGGCCAACGTCTACATGCACATGTCGCTCGACCAGACGGCGAAGATGGCCGGCATCCCGGAAAAGGATTACATCCGCTTCGCCCTAAAGATCAGCGACGCCCTCGATTATCCGGACAACCTAAAAGCCATCGATTTCTTCCCGGAGAGCAAGGAAGTCATGGAAACTCTCCATCGGGCCAGGAAAAAGCTCTCCGTCGTCTCCGGGAACACCGAGCGGCACATTCGCCTCATCCTTCAGGCTCAAGGGATCGAGGGGCTATTCGATGCGGTGGTGGGAAGCGTCTCCGACCGGCGTCCGAAGCCTTATCCCGACCCCCTCCTTGCCGCCCTCTCCTTCTATCCGGAAATAAAGAAAGGCGAAGCCGTCTACGTCGGGGATTCCCTTCAAGACCTCGCCTGCGCTGAAGCGGCGGGGATCGACGGCATCCTCATCGACCGGAAAGGCGTGCACCCAGAGGAAAAAAGGGTGGCCATTTCTTCGCTCTATGAGCTTCTTTCTCCCCTCAAAAAGACGATTGATAAGTAGGGACAAGTAAACTAAGATTACTAGGCGCTTAAGGGCGCATGGATTTTTGGACAATATGACGCTTCAGTGGTACGACATAATCTTCGTCATCGTGGCCCTCATCGTGATCATCCTCAGCCTTCTTCAGGGCGGGAAGAGCGAAGGCGCTTCCGGTGCTATTACCGGCGGCGGCCTCAACGTCTTCGCCAAGACGAAGGAGCGGGGCTCCGAGAAAGTCATCAGCTGGCTGACCTTCGGCTTCGCGGTTGTCTTCCTCTTCATGGCTCTCCTCATCATGGTTCTCAATTCGGTGGGCGCCTCCTCTTCGGGCGACAGCTCATCGAGCGAGGCGGCTTCCGCGGCCTTGCGGATGATCGTCCCTCTTTTCTAGGGAAGGGTTAGTGAGCTTGACCGGCCTTTGGCCGGTTTTTTCGTGCCTAGGCTCTTTTGCGGTGTTATCCTCTAAGCCGTGGAAACGATGAAGGAATAC
>CASFWS010000023.1 GCA_949298295.1 uncultured Bacillota bacterium
AGGGCTTCTACCGCGGGGCCTCGGCTTTCGCCCTTCAAAATAGCCCCGACCTTTTCGACGGAGCGATTCCCGCCGGATCGGATGCCGGCTTGGAAAATCTTGTCCTCACGGCGAAGATCCTTCTCCTTTACGTCGGCTCGCCAGTCCAGCTCGCTTCCCTCTCCCTATCCCTCATCAGCAGCCTCTACCGGCGCTTTAGGGCCTCCATCGGCAATTTCCTTTCCTGGCTCCGGGCTTGGCCCCGGCGCTTTCACCTCCGCCCGGAGAAACGTCCGCCCTACAAGACGGTCATCTATACGGACATGCCCTACCGGGAAATTGAGTATTTCCTTTCCTCCCTTAAGAAGGACCGGGAGATGGTCCTCCATGTCGTCGTTCCCCGCTCGGCCCAGGCGACGGGAGAAGGAGAGGAGCTTTCCTCGATCCTGAAGCTCAACGAATACGCCGTCTACGAAGATTACCTCGACGATCTCTCGAGCTTCAAGCTCCACTTCCGCTGCCTCTTCCTCCGGGGGCGGATCAACGTCTACTCCCTATTCCGGGAGGACGTCGACAACCTGAAGTTTGCCAAGCTCGCCCTCCGCTATTGCGACTACCTCGACCGGAGGGCCAAGCGGAGCCCCGTCCGCCGCCTCTTGCATCGGTTGGGGATCAAGACCAAGGATCCCCGGTCGATCATCGACAAGCACCTCATCCGCTTCTACGTTTCCTTCCAAGACGAGAAGTTCAATGCCAAGGTCGACTTCATGAAAGACAGCCATGGCGCCATCAAGCTCGTCAACGAATACAATTGGGCAGCGACGAAATTCGTCTACAAGAACCCCCTTAGCCGCCTTCTCGACTTCAACCTTCCCGTCGGTAGCGACGGCGAACTAGCCGCCAAGCGGATGCGGGGAGAGGGAGTAAGCGACCTCCATGTCTACCTCCTCGGGTTTGGGAACATCGGCCAAGCCCTCGTCGACAAGATGTTCCCGGCCTACCAATTCGCTCTTCCCGAAGCGGAGAAAGGAGCCGAGAAGCCCTTTCCTTCCGGGATGCCAAGGCAGAAGGTCCATTACCACATCTACGATGAGAACGCCGAGGAGAAACTTGACGAATACCTTTCCCGCTACCCCTCTTTCAATGCCAAGAACTACGGCCCGGGCCGGAATGGAAGCCATTTCGAACGGCCTTTCGTCGACGGTCCTGACAAAAAACTTCCTTTCGAAGCGAAAAAGGTCAAGCTCGATAGCGAAGCCACCTATACGGCCATGGCCGGGGAAATCATCGATGCCATTTCATCGCCCGAATGCCGGGAAGAGGGCCAGCTCCCGACTCAGGCCATCGTCATCGTCTCCCTCGGGAATAGCGAGGCCAACGTCTCGGCGGCCCTCTCCCTCCGGAAAGCCTTCCTTCGGGCTATGGCCAGCCGGAAGGGGAAGGTCGAGGAATGGGGTAAAAAGAAGCCTCTTGTCATCTATCCCTATGTCAAGGAAAACGACACCTACCGGCCCGACGAGCGCCTCTTTGCCTCCCTCATCACGATGAAGGCCAAGCTCGAAAGCGAGGCCGCGAACTTCGATCAAGACGAAGAGCTCAACCAAATCAACGCCCGCCTCTTCCCCTCCCTCGGGCGCTACGGGTATGGAGACCTCTTCCTCCAAGGCGGAGACGAGGGGACCGCTGCCAGGGTGGCCGAGGTCAGGAAGGCCTATCGGAAGATCGAAGCCGACCCGAGCTTCCACGAACCCTTCTCCTTCTTCGAGGACCTTCTGAAGAGGGGCGACCCGGCCATCGGCGAGGTCATCGAGGAGCGCCGCCTCTTTGTCTTCAACCTCGATAGCGACGATGCTTCCGATGCTATCTCCTACCTCCATCCCCGCCTCAATCTCGTTTCTTCTCTCGGCGGCCTTCCCCTTTCTCCCTATGTCCGGAAACTCCGGAAGCTTTGGAAAAAAGAGGCTCGCTGGGCCGCCGCCTTATCCGGAAAGGACCTTTCCGAGGCGGAGCGGGAGTTCCTCCGCCTCAAGGCATCCCGGGCCAAGGAGAGTCCCTCGCGCCTGGCCGCCCGGGCCTATAAGGAACTAAGCGCCTATCTCTGGTCGAAGGAAAGCGTTCCCCTGGTGACCTTCGGCCGCGGCGGCTACCTCCACGACGCCTTCTACGACCGTCTCGGCGAGCTCGGGGCTCTCACCAACTGGTCCTATTCCCACCCGATCGCCTCCCCGGACGAAGTCAATTCCTCATTCCTTATGGAAGGCTTTGCCGGCGGGGAAGGGCTCTCGACCGATGAAAGGGAAGCCGCCCGCCTCATCAAGGAGGAGCGCCTCGCCATGAACGAGGAGTTCGACCGGGCCGGCTATATTTGCCAGCGCGACAACATCGAGCCGGTCCTTTCCCTTTCCCACAAGCTCTATTTCCTTGGTTACCGCCTTTGCTTCGGAACGCCGAAGGGATACGGCCGCCCCCGCATCTCCCCGCAGGCCTTGGGAAAGACCCTTACAAGCGGCCTTTCCGACCCCTCTTCCGACATCAACCGCCTTCTCCTCACTCCTTCCTTCCGCCCCGAAGACTGGATCGAAAAGAAGGATGGCTCGACGCTTCGAAAAGAGGCGCTGGAGCCCCTCCGGAAGATCTTCCGGAATCTCGATGGCGGAAACTATGCCCGTTGGCGGAAGGGCGAAGGAAGCGTCAAGGAAGCCCAAGGGGAGGTCCTCGAGGTTTTCCGCGAGGTGTATGCCAGCCTCTTGCCGACCCTTTGTCCGCTCGGGGAGGCCATGGCCTCCTACGAACACAACCGCTGGGCCATCCAAAAGGCCCGGGACGGCTACTTCCCCATCCGGAAAGAAGAGTTCGAGACGCGGGCCCATGGCGGAAAGGCCCTCAAGGACAACCCGAGCCGGGCCCACAACTGCCTAGCGACCTCCCTCGGCCTCTATGAGATGGCCGTCGATGCCCTTGCCGCTGTCATGGAAGAAGAGGGCAAGCGGCTCCTTTCCCCCTCCGCGGACAAGGGGCCTCTCCCCTGGGAAGAGGACATCGCCTCCTTCCTTGCCGGAACGCGGTCCGATCGACCTTATGAGCCAAGTAGCGACGAAAGCCAGCGCTTCGGGCTCTACCGCCTTCTTCTATCCTTGGCCCTATCCGACGAAATTGAGAACACAGGGCGGAATTCGGTCGAATCTTTCCGAAATCTCGCGCAAAACGCCATCAAAGAGAAGAAAACCGAGAAAGATGCCCATATCCTATTCTATGAACGCCTGAGGGCCGAACTCGACCGTCCAGCCTTCTTCCTCGCGGCGATGGTCCTCGGCCTTTCCGCCGGCACAAGAGGGACGCCTTTCGGCCTTGGCAAGATGATCTTCCATAACGACCTCTCGACGCTCATCGAAATCGATGGCCGCCTCGCCTCCCTTGGAGCCGACCCCGTCGACATTTTCCTCGAACCCCGACGGCCGGAGGCCATTACCTCTTCCGGTCGGCTGGCCGTCCCCTTTGCCGCCGCCTACAACCGGAGCCGCCCCAAGACCCACGCTTATGTTGCAAGCGGGGAAGAAAGCGTTCCCTTGCTCATCGACCGCGGGCGGAAATAGAGGCGAACCCTACCTTCCTCGGATATAATCGATAGGCATGGATACGACGGCTAAGCACGTCCTTACCCCTTTCTTCTTCGCCCTGCTGTCGCGGCAAGCCGCAGGCGTTTTCGCCAATGGAATCCACCTTCTGCTCGTCCCGGGGAAGGACGTCTCGCCTTCTCTCTCCTTGCTGATTGACCTTGCTTGTTCTTCTTTCTTTTCCGTTGGGCCTTCGACAATCGAAGTCCTTGAGGCAGAGGATGGGCCCAAAGCCTTCCTTTCCCCGGCCCTAGAGAAAATCGGGAACTTGCTCCGCGATGAAGGGAAAGAGATCAGCTGGCGCTTCCTGAGGAAAGGAGAAGCTCTTTCCCCAAAAACCCCGACCGTCGTCTATGCGGAGGAAACGCTCGATCCCGCCGAGCTGAGGCTTAAAGGCGACTATCTCGCCCCATGGACGCTTGAAGGGGCCAAAGCCGAAGGCATCGCGAAGGAATTCGGAAGGCGACTTGGCATCTCGTCCGCTTGGCTCGACCAGTCCTTCGACGGCAAGGGGATTGCCTTCCCGGAAAGGTTTGACCTTTCACCACGTCCTTTTCACACTTGCGGCAAGGCTTGGCAAAAGGCCTACTCGGCCCTTTTCTCCTATTTCGTCGAGGGAGATTTGACGGCAAAGGGACTTCGGGCGGAAGCCGAAGCGTGGCTTAGTTCCTTTCGGGAAAGGAGCCCAGAGGGCCGATATGCCTTCATTAAGAGGACCTACCGCAAGGGAGGATCCACTTCGCGTTTTGAAAAGGCCCTCCGGGACCTGGCTGAGGAAGAGCACCGCCGCTGGGAAATGCGGACCATCCTCCATGCCGGTCCCTCTATCGTCATCGAGAAGGCCAAGAAGGGGATGATGGTTCCTTTCGACCGTTTGGTCGAAGATTACTTTTCCTCCCCGGCAGCTAAAGACATCATCGTTTATGACTACCTCGACGTCCTCGGGGCCCTCGACGTCCTTTTCGGGGAGCGTTCCTGAGAAAGGCCCGTCCCGAGGCAGGACATTCAAGAATCAAGCCCATGAAGAAAGCAGCCTTCATCGATCTCGACGGAACGGTCCTCGATAGCGAGCGCATCTACCAACGCTTCTGGAAGGAAGCGATTGCCGGCGCTGGCTTCGACCCGTTTTTCGCCGATACCCTGAAGCTTCGAAGCGCCGACCGGGCACTATCCGAGGCCTACCTCCGCTCCGTCTACGGTCCCGGCATCGACGTCGACCTCGTTCGAAGGCTCCGAAACGAAGGCATGGAGGAGTGGCTTTCCGAAAACCGCTACGAAGTAAAGCCCGGTGTCGTCCAGGGCCTCGTCTACCTCCGCGATAGCGGCATCAAACCCTACATCGTGACGGCCACCCCGGCCGAGCGGGCCCGGAAAACCCTTTCCGATTATGCCCTCCTCCCCTACTTCGAGGACGTGATCTCCGCCAAGGACGTCCCCCACGGGAAGCCGCAACCCGATTGCTATCTGAAGGCCATTGCCGTGGCGGGCATCGCCCCGGAGGAAGGCCTAGCCATCGAAGACGCCCCCAACGGGATCGAGGCAGCCCTTGGAGCCGGCCTCGATACCTACATGGTCGTCGACCTAAGCGAGCCCGACGAAGACATCAGGGCCCGGGTCAAGGCCGTATTTCGGAATTTCAACGAAATTCGCCGCTACGTCTAAAAACGGCCCATTTTCGAGTGTTTATGCCCTCAAGATGGCGCTCTATCGTGCTATCCTATCGCCATGGAACCATGTCTTAAAGCATCCCATCTCGTCAAGCGCTTTCCCTTAAGCAAAAAACAAGCCAAGGAACGGAATACCGCGAACCGTTTCCTCACCGCCGTCGACGACGTTTCCTTCGAAGTCGCCCCCGGAGAAATCTACGCCCTCCTCGGGCCTAACGGGGCCGGAAAGACCACTTGCCTCCGCATGATTGCCGGGCTTATATCCCCAACGAGCGGAACTATCGAAATCAATAGCAAAACCCTTACGAAAAATACGCATTCGCTAAGAGGTTGCATCGGTTTCCTCACCTCTGAGCTCAAGCTCGACCCTTTTTTCACGCCAAGTTACACCTTCGCTTTTCTCTCAAGTCTTTACGGGATTGAGGGCGAAGAGATGAAGAGGCGGCGCGCGAGCCTCTTCTCGCGCTTCGGCATCGACAAATTCGCCGAAACGCGGATTGGTGAGCTTTCCACCGGCATGAAGCAGAAGTGCTCTCTGGCGATGTCTATTGCCGGCGATCCCAAACTCATCGTCTATGACGAGCCGACCAACGGCCTCGATATCGTCGCCTCGAGGTCGGTCGAGGACTTCCTCACCGAGGAGCGTTCATCGGGTCGGGCCATCATCATCTCGACCCACATCTTCTCCCTAGTCGAGAAGCTCGCCGACCGGGTCGGCTTCCTTATCGAGGGAAAGATGGCCCTTGAAGGAACCAAAGAAGAAATCGCCAAGGCCCACGGGAGCGTCGAGGAAGCCTTCTTCGCCATCTACGGAGGGGAAAAATGAAACGCATTGCCGCCATTGCCAAAAAAGAATTCCGCCGCTACTTCACCGATCCCAGGATGCTTGCCGCCCTTTTCCTACCGGGTATCCTCATCTTCGTCCTCTATACGGTGCTTGGCCAAATCTTCGACGGAGCTGTCGCCCCGAGCGTCGAGCCGACCTATTCCTACCGCATTGCCTATAGCGACAATAGCGGCTCCTCGAACCCGACCATCCTCACGGCCTTCGAGGCTTATCTCGAGACTTCCGAACACGAAGGCGAAACGGTCTACATCCCCTATCATGCCGAAGAAATCGAAGAGCAGTGGTCGCTTCTCGAAGAAGGGGAACTCGACCTCGTCATCCGTTTTTCCGAAGGCTTCGAGACCGACCTTGGAAATGGCTCCCCGAGCAAACCGAACATCGATTTCTTCTACAACGCCTCCCGCTCGGAGAGCGAGACGGCCTATGGGGTCTTCTCCTCGCTCGTCAACGTCTATGACGGCTACACGGTCAACGGTTCCGGGGAGAACCCCAACGTCGGCGGCGAATCCTTTGCCATGACTTCCCTTATGGGCTTCATCTTCCCGATGGTCATTGTTTCGCTCCTCTATTCGAGCTGCCTTTCCATTTGCCCGGAATCGATCGCCGGGGAAAAGGAGCGCGGAACCTTGGCCTCGATTCTCGTAACGCCGATCAAGCCTTACGAATTCGCGACCGGGAAAGTCCTTGCCCTCGCCGTCTTGTCCGTCCTTTCCGGCATCGTCTCCGCCCTTGGGACAATCGCTAGCATCCCGACGATGCTCGGCGGGCTCAGCGTCCAACTTGGGGCCGCCGAGATAACCGGGCTCTTCTTCGCCATCATCGCCGTCCTTCTCATGATGGTTTCCCTCTCCAGCTTCGTCTCGGCCTTCGCCAAGTCTTCGAAGGAGGCGATGTCTTACCTCGGTCCCCTCGTCGCCATCCTCATCATCCTTTCCATCGTGCCGATGATCTTCGACATTACGCCGATCGGCTTTGCCTTCGTCCCCTTCCTGAACGTCATCGGCTGCATCTCGAGCCTCTTCGTTGCCCCCGTTTCCTTGGCCTACTGGGCCGTCTCGATCTTCGAGTCCCTCCTCGTCTCGGCTTTCTTCATCTATCTCACCGTCCGGATGTTCAAAAGCGAACGGGCGATGTTCGGCTAAATCTAAGGAGAGGAGTCGCAAATGGAAAGAAAAGGCGTCCGCTTCGGCTGGAAGAATTGGCTTACTGTCCTCCTGGTCGGTCTCGCTGGCCAATTGGCCTGGGTCATCGAGAACAACCAAATCAATCTCTGGGTCTATTCCCAAACCCAAAACTCCAACTACATCACCATCATGACGACCGTCTCGGCCGTCGCGGCTACTCTTACGACTTTCTTCATGGGGGTCTTAAGCGACCGGCTCGGCAAGCGGAAGATCTTCATCGCCGGGGGATACGTCCTTTGGGGCGTCTCGGTCGGGGCTTTCGGCCTTGCGAGCTTCTCGAACATGGAGGCGATGTTCGGCGCGGCATCCGCGGCTCTTGCCGTCGGCATCGCGATGGCGCTTCTGGACACTGTCATGACTTTCTTCGGCTCGACCTCCAACGACGCCTGCTTCAATGCCCTCGTGACCGACATCACCGTCAAGGAAAACCGTGGGAAGGTCGAATCATTCCTTTCAGTCTTGCCTCTCCTTGCCAACGTCGTGATGCTCTTTGCCCAGATGCTCTGCGGAGCCGATGCCGAAATCGACCCTGATCTGAGCATTGCCGAGAACGCCGCCCAGACGGGCGGCGGCTGGCAGCTCTTCTTCCTCATCTTCGGAATCATCGTCATCCTCGTCGGCATCGCCTCCTTCTTTCTCATCGACGATTCGAAGCTCGAACCGCGGAAGGAAGGCAACTACTTGGCCAACCTCGTCTACGGCTTCCGCCCGAGCGTCGTGAAGAAAAACGGCCGCCTTTACCTTGCCCTCCTGACCTTCATGGCCTTCAACGCGGCCGTCGATAGTTTCCTCCCCTACTATATGGTTTACTTCCAGAACCCGGTCGAGCTCGGGGGCCTCGGCTATAGCGGCGACAACATCTTTCTTTTCTATCTGGCCTTCGCCATCATCCTCGTCCTTTCCTCGGCGGTTGCCATCGTAAGCGGGGTCTTCATGGAACGGCTTGGGAAAAGAAACCTTCTTTTCCCGGCCATGGGCCTCGGCCTCCTCGGCTCGATTCTCCTCGCGGCCGTTCCCGAGCCCGAACCCTGGTTCGTCATTCTGGCGGCGACTCTCCTCATGAGCGGCTATCTCGTCGGCACCGCTTGCCTTGGGGCCATCATCCGCGACTATACCCCGAAAGGGGAAGCCGGCCTCTTCCAAGGGGTAAGGATGATCTTCGCCGTCATGGTCCCGATGATCGTCGGAAGCAATGTCTCCCAGCTCGTCTTCAATTTGACGAGCGAGCTTTATGAGTCCTCGACGACCTTCGAGGAAATCTACGCCCCGAACGCGAACATGTTCTGTGTCGCGGCAGCCTTCATGGCCCTCGCCTCCGTTCCGGGAACGTTGTTCTATCGGGCCGAAAGGAAAGGGGAGAGAGACATCCCATCCGAGGGGAAGATATAGGGCGATTGCCTCTCCTTCGCGTTTATTTTTCCCCGTCAATGGGGATCTGACATTTGGAAAAAAGGCTCCTGGCGAGGCTTTTTCTAGCCCGATTTCCCTTAGGCCAGGGTGTAGATTATTTCCTTCTTTCCCTCTTCCTCGTTTACCGTCCGCGACCACGAAAGGCCTGGATCAACAAAACCCTCGAGGCGTCCGCTATGGAAACCGTATTCGTAAGGATAGGTGTAAGTGAGCGTCCCATCGGGGCTTTCCTCGGAAACGGGCTTCCCGGTGAGGAGGCGGACACCCGGGGTCACAAGCCCCACCGTCTGGCTCACGGTTCCCCCATCCCTTTGATAGGAAATCACGAGATCGTACTCCCCAACAACTTCGCAATAGACGTCGGTTGCCCCCGTCACGAGGAGAGAGGAAGCGCCTTCTTCCGCCGCGATGGAAGAAGCGCCATAAAGGGAAGAGGCGGCCGGGGTAGAGCGGGCGGCCAGCGAGATGCCGGCTACGCCTTCTTTCCCAATGGAATAGGAAAGGGGCTCATCGAGAGACGAAGAGGAATCCGGCACAACGGTAACCTCATAGGCATCCGCGCCTTCCAGCATCGAGAGATCGATGGTCGAGCCAGACGGAAGCGACAAGGTCCCGATCAGCTCTCCGGAAAGGTCGCTATCGTAGACATTGACCTCATGAAGCGTCTCGCAAAGCCCGACATCGATCTCGGCCGGACCATGAATGGCCGTAAGGTCGACGGGGTTTCCGGCTAGGTGGGGAGCGGCGTCTTCGTCATAAGTAGCCTCATAGGAAAGCTCGGTCCCAAGATTTTCGGCAATCGATGCGCTCGCGGCGAGAAGGGGCGCAGCGGAGACGGCTTCGTTGGTGATGGACAAGGAGTAGTTTCCGCCTTCGATCAGGCTATCAACATCAAGCCCAGCCCCGTGGCGGACCTCCGTCTCGATAATCGTTTCGCCGTATTTGATGGTCACCTTGTGGAGGGCGTCTTCCTCGGCATAGGCGGCCTCGAGGTCGATGACCGGGCGCTCGGAGAGAAGCCCGACTTCATGGCGTCCCTCGGCTAGGGAGGGGTCGAGGAGGAAGAGCCGGTAGTCGCGCTGGCCGCGTTCATCGATGAAGGGCTCGATGGCAAGGGAGGAAGCAACTTCCTCGAAATCCACGAAGGTGCCGCTCCCAGGATATCCGCGGAAGGAGAAACCTTCGCAGGTATAATCCTTGCCGAACTCCGCCGAGGATTCCTCGTGGGTCAAAGAGGCATAATCAACCGCGAAATCCCCCGCAAAAGCGCCCCATTCGAACGAAGATTCGATGGCGGAAGGGAATTCGGAGCTCTCCTCGCGGATTAAGCTCGCGCCATTGTAATAGCGGAAGGAAACGCTGTAGATATCCTTTTCGAAAGTCGCGTAGACCGAGCAGTCCTCCGTCACGGAAGAAAGGTCGATGGCACTTCCGTCTTCGTATTCCCCGGTCCATCCCACAAAAGAAAGGTGCTCCCCGTTTTCCAGTTCGGCCTGGGCCGAAGCATCGTGGGACAAGAAGTCGTAATCGGCGCTCAGGCGGAGATCGACCGGGTTCCCGGCGATGCAATAGCCGTAGCCGACGAGAACCGGCTCGGTTGAATCGTCGTAAAAGGAGACAGTGACGGGGGAAGGAGCGACATAGGAATTGCTCGTCCCGGCATCCTGGCAGGAAGCTAGGGCAAGGAGGGGGGCGGCGAGGCCCAGTAGGCAGGCAATTTTCTTCACGGGGGAATTATCCATCGAAAGGCGGCAAGTGTGAAGGTTTTTCCCTTAGGGAAGGAGACACAAAAAGGGCGTTGCCCCGTTAGGGGCGGGGGCGTATACTTGTCCCCGGAAAGCGTTTTAGAGCCATGAAAAAGAAATTCCCAGTCAAAATTGCCTCGGCCATCAGCATCCTGGCCATCATCGTGAGCGTCTTCTCGATGTTCGCTCCGGCCTTCGACGAAGATGCCGGTTCCGTCCGCGGATCCTTCTTCGACGTCATGTGGGGCCTCCAATCGGATGCCTATCACGTCTCCATCGTCCTGACCGTCGGCTTCTGCCTCTTGTTAGTGGCCTTCCTTCTCGCTTGCTTCGGCCTTACCCTCACCGACAAGGGTACCCGCCTTTATGGCCTCGCCCTTCTTATCCTCGCCGTTGCCGGCGGAACCATTTGCCTCTTCTCGATTCCCCTCTACGTCGGAGCTAACGCCGATGTCATCGGCAACATCGAGAATACCGGCGTGACCACCCTCGGCGCTGGAAGCATCGTCCCGGCCGTCTTTTCCTACATCGCCGCCCTGCCGGGCCTCTACCTCTTGCTCAAGAAAAAGGAAGCCTAAGTGATGCGTGCCCCGAATCCTGGACACAGGAGGAGGGGCATTTTTTATGAAATATTCGCCGCAATTCAAGCTTGAATGTGTCATGAGATACAAAAAGGGG
>CASFWS010000024.1 GCA_949298295.1 uncultured Bacillota bacterium
AAATATCGGACATCAGGGTCATCAAGAGTAACGTATTTCCGCCCTATGCCTTCTTTGCCTTCACCCTCGGCCAATTTTTGCAATAAGGTCGTTTTCCCGACTTGCCTAGGCCCCGTTAATAGCAACACCGGGAACATCTTGGATACCTGGGCAACCGTCTCTTCCGCAGCTCGTTTTATATACGCCATGTCGATGCCTCCTTCGTGTTTTGACAATTTCGTTCACAATATACGTCTAAACCAAATTACTATTTTTGTTTAGCCAGACTTTACTAAGACTTAAAGCCAATGCGTCTAAACTAATGCAAAAGGTAAATAACCGAATTTGGGAAACCGCCGTTTAAAACGGTCACCTCCGGATCGACGGCGGCAAGACCTGTTACGCGAGGCCGATGAGGTACGACAACAAGGCGGAGGCGGAGGATGCGCGGGCTGGTCAGCTACGTCTTCCCCAAAGGAAAAAGCCCAGACGGCCTAACCCAGGCGGACCTCCATTCCGCATCAGAGAACTAAAACTCCAACAAGAATGAGTTCAAAATATAAATGTTGTTTTGATTTCCAGGGGTGCAAAAGAATTATTCAAAAGCCTTACGCCGTGAAAAATAAGCTCAAAAACATGAATTTTCCTCATTTATTTATAAGTTGCTCCACGGAGTAATTTTAAAAAGTGCCTAATTATCGGATAAAACAAAAAAGTCTGCACACCCTTAGAAGTTCTAAGTTTGTATCAGACATGTCGTACAAATTTGGTGCCGCCTGACGGACTCGAACCGCCAACCTATTGATTACAAATCAATTGCCATGCCATTAGGCCAAGGCGGCACGTGAGTTACTCTAGTTGAAATGGGGCATCAAAGCAAACGCTAAGAGAAAAAGGAGGCGGTTGCCCGCCTCCTCTAGTTAGCCTAGCCTCAGTTGGAGAAGTTGAGGGTGTTGTAGGTCTTGACCCCCTCGGAATCGGTAACCGAGAGAATACATCCCTTGAAGGGGTCCTTGCTGTTCCAGTTGCAGAGGGCAAGTTCCATGTCGACGACCTGATTGGCATAATCGGCCAAGAGGGCATCATACTGGGAGCCGCCACTGCAGTATAGCTGCATTTCCGCTCCGTCCTGAGAAAGGTCGTAACGGGAGTATTTTTCCTCGATGACGGCCTCGATGGTGACGTCTTCGAGGAGATAGACCTCGGTCGTGTGGATCGCTTCGTCCGTCGAGAGGGCCACAAGGTCGGCCAGGGTCTTCCCGGAGATGAAGGTATTGGTGGGATAAGTCCCATCGCCTCCGAAGAAATTCCGGTAAATGGTCGCGTTGCTGATGGCAATCTGCGAGACTTTGCCGTTCTTGCCAATGCCATCGCGGGTCCCTTGGACGATGACTTCGTCGCCGATGTTGAAGGACCCGTCGAAGAGGCTCTTCGTGGCCATCTGGACGGCGATGGTCCCGGTTTCGTCGATGAGGTAGAAGGCCGGCTTGTTGACGCAGCTCGGGCCGACGGTGCCGCGGACGAGGATTTCCTCGTTGCTCACTTCGGCCTCAATCGCCTCCTTCACGGTGAGGGCATCGACCGTGGAAGGATCTTCGACGGCGATGCTCAGCGTCTCGCTTTTGTCTTCAGCTCCTTCGTAATGGGCCGTGACGGTAATAACGGCCGTTCCCGGGTTATCGGCATGGACATGGAGGATAGTCTTCCCATTTTCCTCGTCGATGCTGATCCGGGTCGGCTCGCTCGAGGAGTACTCGATCGTCGCGCCTTCGAAGGGGATGACGTCATTATCGACGCTCGTGATGAGCTCAAGGGCGGGATCGGCGACGTAGGACGCGCTGAACTGGTCGAGCGCATAGTATTCGAGAACGAAGGAAGGAACGTTCGCGAGATCGAAGGAGTAGGCCGCTTCGTCGACCTTGAGGGGAAGGAAGCGCCAGAGGCCGCCGGAAGCGCTCATCTTGGCGTTGAGGGCAACGAGGTAGACGTAGTGAAGCTCTTGGTCATAGGCATCGAGCCAGCTGAAGTCCCGGCCATTGGCTTGGCTATAGGCATAGCTTCCGGTCGTCCCGTCGAGGTCGTTGAAGTAGTAGTTGGTGAAGCCGCTGCCTTCCGATTTGACGATTTGGGCGGGAACCTTGTAAAGGGTACCGGCAATGTCCTCGGTGAATGGGGTATCGAGGATGGACTTGACCGTCGTTTCCTCGGCTACCGCCTCGTAATCGAAGGTGCCGTTCTCGGATTTGCTCACGATGGTCGCGCCCGTAAGCTGGTTAGCCCCGAGATAACCCATCTTCTCGGCATATTGGATCTCACTATCGAGAATCCAATAGTCCTTGGTCGCGATGAGGGTCACCTTGTCGTTGAGCTTCAGCTGGGGAGCAACCTGGGAATCATAAAGGTACATCGTCCCGGTCGCATCGCCGATCATCGCGCCGATCGGGTTTCCGCTGTTGTTGTAGGTGAAGGTGAGGACCGTCCCTTCGACCTTGAGGGTCGTCCCTTCCTTGGCCGCATGGGCTTCCTCGAGGGTGGAAAGCTCATAATCGTCGGGATCGACGCTCGGAGCCACGTGGACGAAGTCGATGATCCAACCGCTGTAGATTTCGGCCACGCCTTCGAATTCCTGAAGGTTCCCGTAGAGGAGAACCCGATCCCCGGCGACCGGCTTTTCCTCGAGCTTGTCGTAGCGAAGCTCGCCGTCGGCCCCATAAGTGCCGTAAACGTCGATCGTTCCCGTCTCGTCGGAGATGACCATCTCGCCAAAGGAGGGGTCGCTCACTTCGTCGACGGTCGCCGCGACGTAGTAGCGTTCCGCGCTCGGCTCGGAAAGCCCGGCAGCAAGGGCCTTTAGTTCGGCAATCGTCTTGAGGTCGTAGTCATCGGCCCAGCTTTCTTCGATCGAAGAGGAATAGGAAGAAGACGAGGAAGAGGAAGTCGGCTCGGAGGCAGAAGCTTCGCTTGAGGAAGAAACGCCGCTTTCTCCGCATCCGGCAAGGACGAGGCTCGAGGCAACAAGCCCGAGCAAAAGAGCCTTTGGTTTCATGAAACCCTCCTATGTTGGCCGGCACTTTCCTAGTGCCAACTATTGTAGGGCTCAATTGACGCAAAAAACAACGGTTCCGAACGAAAATCACTTAAGGAAGCGCTTTAAGGGAGCGCTTTCCGCATAATGGAGTAAAGTAGGTTCATTAACAAAGCGGCAAGCCCCGTCTTCGAGTTTCAGGAGTTCGTAAAGAACGGGCTTTCCTTTCCTCACTTCATAGGAAAGGGACGTTCCTTCGAGGAAGAAAGACGGCCGGCCCCCGAAAGAAGGAACGGCCAAGTACTCTCCTTCGAAGGGGAAATCTTGATAATGGAGCTCGCGGCGCAAGGGCGTGGGACATTTCGAGAAAGCGGCGAAGAGATACCCGCCCGGAGAAGGAACGAGGACCTTGGCGGATCGGTTTTCGAGAATGGCGTTGCTCCAGGCTTCGTCCGCGGCAAGGAAGGGGAGCCCTTTGGCATGGCGGAAGGGCGTGCCATTGGAAAGGAAGGCCTTCAGGAAGGGGAGGTCCCCGCTGCCGAATGGGCCGCTCAGAACAAGGGGACTATCGAGAAGCAAGGATAGGACCATTCCTTCCATGGCGTCCGGGCCGAGGGGGACAACAGCCGGCCCAATGAGCGGGTGGGAAGAAAGGGTTGGGGCGCTAAGGAGAAGCTCAGAGAGCGACTCCTCGAAACCTTTTTCCCGGGTCAACGAGGCATGCCCATCGTAGACGAGGGGAAGGCCAGGGTAACGCCGGGCTTCCTTCGAGGAAGAAACGGCAAAGGCGGTCCCGCCCTCGAAAAGGGGAAGGGAAGGAGCGAGGCCCTCGAGGAAAACATCGACGAGGGAGGCCGAAGGAAGAAGGCCTCCGTAGTAGCGGCCAAGGAGGGAAAGCCCCTCGATTTCCAAGCCGTCGACCCCCGAGGAAGCTAGGAAGGAAAAACAGGCAGAAGCGACTTTTCCCACCGCTTCCTTTTCCGGCTTGATGAGGAGGCTTCCGCCCGGGAGGGCCTCGAAATAGGGACGAAGTTCCCGGGCGATTTCGCCCGTCGGGCTAAAGAAGCGCGTTCCCCCGGCAAGGGGGACCCGGGCGTGGAGCGAGAGTCCCCGGGCATGGAGAGCCGCCGAAAGGCCCTTCACCCCGGAAGGAAAGCGCCCGGCATCGAGTTCAAGATCCTCCAAGGCCCCTTTCCCTTCCCGGAAGCAAGAACCGCGAAGGAGGACGGCATCGAGGCGGATGTCGCCAGAAAGAAGCTCGTCGACCCGCCTTAGGATTTCCTTTTCCCCATAGCCGTCCCGGTAGAACTCGTACGGCGAATAGGCCAAGCGGTAGGACGGGCCCTTGGACTGGAATGGGGTCTCCACCGCCACAAGTTCCTCTAAGCGGGCGGACAAGGCGGCAGCCTCCTTCTCGCGCCCGAGGGCGAGGAAGGGCCCCTCGATTGCGGTAAGGCGTTCACGGCCGGAGGAAACGACAACCTCGTTCTTCCCTAGGGACGTGTCGAAGCGACCCGGTAGAGCGAAAAGGCCGCTGACCCCGTTCCCGTGGCGCAAGAGAAGGCGCTCGGTCTTCGCCGGGACTTCCTTGATCGAGGAAGGGAAGGACGTCTGAAGAGAGCCGCGGTCTTCGTCGAAGCGGAGGCAAGTGTAATCCCCGCCTTCGGAAAAGGGAGAATAAGCGAGAACGATCGTCCTTCGGGGGTCGAAATAGGAAGAGAAGCTTTTCGAAAAGGAGGAAAGGGAGGCCTTGATCGAGACGACGAGGAGTCCCTTCTGCTCCTCGATGGAAAGAAGGACTGTCTCGAAGGGCAGGAGCGAATAGTCGAGGACGATCCGGTCTTCTTCCCTCCGTACTTCCCGAAGGGGTAGAGGAAGCTCGCTCCCGTGGGTAAGCGAGGCTCTCAAGGAGAAGTCCCGAAGGAGCCCGGAACCCCGGAAATAGAGGCTTGGCGACCCGTGGAGAAGGACGATGTCGAAATCGCTCATGCCTTTATTCTAGCCGCAGGAGGCCAAGGCCAAAAGAAGGGTTCCGGAGGGGCGCCCTAAGACAATCCAAGCTTCGAGATTGAACTTACGGAAAGGCCATTCGCTTTAACGGCTGGATCAAAAAGAGATCGCCTAGACTTGGCCATAGAAAGGACCGGGCCAAGAAAAAACCGCAACGCCATGGCGTTACGGGCAAAAGGCAGGATGGTGGGTGTTAAGGGTTTCGAACCCATGACCTCTTCCGTGTGAAGGAAGCGCTCTCCCGCTGAGCTAAACACCCATGAACTCCCGCTAGGCGGGCGCATGCATGATTATAGGACGAGGCTTGCCTCGGGCAAAGGATTTTCGCCGCTAGGTCGGAAGGGGACGAAAAAACGGGCTTCCGAGGAAACCCGCTCCTTGCTTCCTTGGTGGGCCTTAATGGGCTCGAACCATCGACCTTGCGCTTATCAAGCGCACGCTCTAACCAACTGAGCTAAAGGCCCGTCGCACCGAGGCGCTTGATAAATATAAACCTCTCCCCTAGCGCTGGCAAGCAGTAAGTTCGGGTCGTAAGGAAGAGATGGCTCACTCGGCGATCGAGGGGTAGTCGAGAGAAGCGATGTCTTTCCACCCTTTGGCGATGCTTAGGGCCTCTTCCTTCAGAGGCTCAAGCTTGGCCGGATCCTCGGTTCTTAGAGCCGCGTCGATGATCCGAGCGATCGCCCGGGCTTCCTTCTCATCGCAGCCCCGGGACGTCGCGGCCGCGAAGCCAATGCGGATCCCGCTCGCCTTGCTCGGAGGCATCGTATCGGCGTGAAGCATGTTCTTATTGACCGTGATTCCGATCGATCCAAGGCGAATTTGCGCGTCCTTTCCGGTAATTCCATAGCTTTTCAGGACATTACAGAGGAACAGATGGTTCTCCGTCCCCGAAACCGCCGCCCCGAGCTTCTCGAGCTCCTCGGAGCAAGCATAGGTATTCCGAAGAACCCTTTCCATATAGGCTTTGAAAGACGGATGGAGCGCCTCGGCGAAAGCCACGGCCTTCCCGGCGATGACGTGCTCAAGGGGCCCGCCTTGGGCATAAGGGAAAACGGCCGAATTGAGTTTCTTATAGAGGGCCTCGTTATTGGAAAGGATGAGCCCGCCCCGGGGACCCCGAAGGGTCTTATGGGTCGTCGAGGTAACGACGTCGGCATAGCGGCACGGATTATCCGTGAGCCCGGAGGCGACGATGCCGGCGATATGGGCCATGTCGACCATGAAATAGGTATGGGTTCCCTTCCTTGCATCGTGCTCGTCGATGAGGCGACGCATCCGGGCGAAGTCGATTTCGAAGGGATAGGCCGAATAACCGGCCAGGAAAAGGGCGGGATTGACCTCGTCGAGAAGAACGGCCAGGCGGTCGTAGTCGATCCGCCCGTCTTCCCCCAAGGGATAGAAATGGAACTCGTAGAGGTTCCCGGAAAAGGAAACGTTGGAGCCGTGGGTCAAGTGACCCCCATCGTCGAGCGTCAAGGCGAGCACCCGGTCGCCCGGCTCGATCATCGCCCGGTAAGCGGCGAAATTGGCCTGGGAGCCGCTATGGGGCTGGACATTGGCGTAGCCGACCCCGAAGAGGCGCTTGGCCCGCTCGATGGCCAGCGTTTCGACTTGGTCCACCACTTCGCATCCCCCGTAGTAGCGCCGGCCCGGATAGCCTTCCGCGTATTTGTCGGTCAAAATGCTCCCTTGGGCCGAAATGACGGCCCGGGAAGGGTAGTTCTCGCTCGCGATGAGCTCGATCCCTTTGTTTTGGCGCTTGCGCTCTTCTTCGATGAGATTAACGATTTCACGGTCCATGCTGACACCTCGCCACAGGCAATTCTCCATCTTTTCATAAACTCTTCAAGCACAAAAAAAGGCCAGCCGAAGCTGACCTTGGAATTCCGTTTCCGAGCCTCTTAACGCTTGGAGAACTGCGGAGCGCGGCGAGCGGCCTTGAGACCGTATTTCTTACGTTCCTTGGCCCGGGCGTTCCGGGTGAGCATGCCGTGGACCTTGAGGGTCTTCCGGTCCTCGCCGGCCTCGAGAAGGGCGCGGGCGATGCCGAGGCGGATCGCTTCGGCCTGTCCGGTGAAGCCACCGCCATTGGCCTCGCAGCGGATGTCGTACTTCCCGTCGACCCCGAGGAGGGTAAGGGGCTGCTTGAGGTTCTGCACGAGGGTGGCATAAGGCATGTAGGCTTCGACGGCGCGGCCGTTGACCGTGATCGTTCCCTTGCCGGCAGAGAGATAGACGCGGGCGACGGAGCTCTTCCGGCGGCCGGTCCCATAATAGATGTTCTTATCGCTCATGGTGTCTCCTTATTTGCTGAGGTCGAGGACAACCGGCTTCTGGGCCGTTTGCTGGTGCTTGTCGTCGGCGTAGACGAAGAGTTTCTTGATCATCTTCCGCCCGAGCGGGCCCTTGCTCAGCATCCCCCAGACGGCGCGTTCGACCATCTCGACCGGGTATTCCCGTCGCATGACGCCGGCGCTCCGGGTCCGAAGGCCGCCGTTATAGCCGGAAACGTTGTAGTAGTTCTTCTTGTGCTCGGCATCGCCCGTCAGCTTCACCTTCGAGGCGTTGATGACGATGACGTAGTCGCCGAGGTCCTGGTTGGGGGTGTAGATGGGCTTGTTCTTGCCCGAGATGATCATCGCGATTTTCGAGGCGAGGCGGCCAAGCGGGATGTCGGTGGCGTCGACGAGATACCACTTTCTCTCGATGTCTTGGGGCTTAGCCATGGTCGTTTGACGTTGCATTTTCCTTTACTTCCTTGCTAAGTGCGGTCGATGTTAGACCTTTCCTATAGACGTTGAACTTTACCGGGGTTTAACTCTTTAGGTCAGTGCCGGTGTGTATGATAGGCGCGCGGAGAAGCGTTGTAAAGCGTTTTTGCTTGCGTTCCCTATAGGGAAGGGCTTACTTGCCCCCAAGGCCGTAGGCTTCCTTTTCCTCCTCGCTCAAGGAGGCGTCCCTTCTTTTCAGCTTGGCGTCGATGAACTCGTGGACGACAAGCATCAGGAGAGCGAAGAAAAGGGTCACGTAGGGAAGGAGGATGTAACGGTCCCCGAGGCTTTTGGCCACGAGGCCGAAAAGGGGCGAGACGACGAGGTTCCCAAGGTAGGCGACAGCCATTTCCATCGACATGGCCGTCTGGGAAAGCCGCTTGGAGAAACGATACGGCGTCAGGAGGATGATGCTCGGATAGATTGGGGCGCAGCCAAGGCCGATGAGGACAAAGCCGACGGCCGAAACCTCCCAAGGAAGGCCGGGAAGGAGGGCGATCAAGGCTCCGGTAAGCAAGATGCCTTCCCCGATCCGGATCATGCCTTTCGGCTTGATCTTGAGGGAGAGGAAGCCGCTAAGGAAGCGGCCGACCGCGATGCCAATGTAGAAAAGGGAGGCCAGGGAGGCCGAAAGGGCAGAGTCGAGCCCCTTCCCGTAAGAAAAGAAGCTGGCCGCCCAAAAGCCCGATGTCGTCTCGAGGGAGCAATAGGCGAAGAAGCCGATCACCGCCAGGTAGAAAACAGGCTCCCGAAGCAGCTTCCGATGGTCGCCCTTTTGGACCGGCGCCTCGTCCTCGGGCCTTTTCTTTCCCGCGTTTTTGGCCGCGACTTTTTCCCAAAGAGGGAGGGTAAGGAAAATGAGCAAGACGATGGCGAACTGGATATAGGCGAGGACCCGGACCCCATCGTTCCAGCCTTGGTCAGTCACCGGGTCGATGAAAGAGCCGAGGATGAGGGGGGCCGGTGCTGGCCCCGATTCCCCACGAGCAATGGAGCCAATTCATATGGATCGGCTTGTAATGGAGGGCGACGAAATTGTTGAGGGCCGCATCGATCCCTCCGGCTCCGAGCCCCATCAGGATGGCAATGAGGAAGAAGGCCCAGGCGTAGCCCTCGGAGACGAAGGAAAAAGCAAGAAGGCCGGCCGCCGTAAGGAGAACAGAGAAGGCCACGAGGTACTTGGCCTTCAGCTTTTGGAGGATGAAAGAAGAGAGAAAGGCCGAAAGGACTGTCCCGGCCGTCACGACCATCCCGATGTAGCCGGCGAGGTCGCTGGAAAGGCCGAGGTTCCCGGCTATTGCCGGAAAAGAAGAGCCGAGGACGCTATCGGGAAGGCCGAGGCTCACGAAGGTGAGATAGATGACAAGAAGAAGGGCAAGCCCCATACGGTGCTAGGCTAGGCCAAGGGCGTAGGAGTATCAAGGGGAGGCGAAGGTGAACCGCTTTCACTCCTTTTCCCTCTCCCGAGGCGCGGATAAAGGAAGGTCTCGAGGAGATCGAGAACGAGATAACCCAGAAAGAAGCCGGCCGTCACGTCGCTTCCGAAGTGGGCGGCATTATAGACCCGCGAGACGGCCACGAGGACGACGAAGGCGAAAATGGAATACCGAAGAAGATAGTAACGCAGGTCGAGGACGGGGTGCTGGCTCTTGTAGAAAAGGGCGAGGCAGAAGAGGCCGGTCGCGTTCATCGTATGGCCGCTCGGGAAGGAATACCAATTGCTTGAATTGGGATTTGCGGGCGAAATCACGTACCAAGGCTGAAAGGAATAGCCATCGTTGTCCGGGGAAATGAGGTAGCGGAAACGCGGCCTTCCCCAAAGGGCTTTGAGGGAAAGCATGAGAACGATGACGACCAAGACGAAATAGATGATGTCGATGAGGGCCGCCCGGGCAAGGGCGTTCTTATCGACCGGCTTGAGGCGATAGGCGATGAGGAGGGCGAGACCCCCATAAGGCAAGGCGAGGACGTAGCCTACCCATGTCGGAATGACGATTCCATAGTCTCCGGGATAATCCTGAAGGAGGTAGCCGCCATAGAAGGAGAAGCCGATGAGGGCGGCAAGGAAGAGAATTCCAGTTAGGACATTCGCCCACTTCCTTTCCTTCGGGCGGAAGCGGAAAAGGATGGCGGAGGATACGGCGCTCAAGAAGGTGAACGGCGTCTCCCCGTAGAGGGCCCCAAGGATCCCGCGAAGGGATCCGTACTGGTCGGCAACGGCTTCCGAGACCGGGAGGTCGATAAAGGAAAAAGCTGCCATAAGGACCGCGACGAGCCCATAGACGAGGACCCGTTCGAGGTTACGGCAGCTTTTTGCGCTCACGCTTTTTTCCCGCTTAGGCGTTCTCGACGTTGTGGTAGACGTTCTGGACGTCTTCGCACTCGTTGAGCTCGGCCATCATCTTCTTGAAGTGCTCGAGGTCGTCGCCTTCGAGGGTGACGTAATCGTTGGGGACGAAGGTGACTTCGGCCGTCTCGAAATCGTCGTAGCCAAGCCCCTTGAGGACATCCTTGGCCTTCTCGAGGTCGCTCGGGGCGGCAGTAATCTCGACGTAGCCGTCTTCCGAGGTGACGCCCGTGACGTCGACGTCGCCAAGGATCAGCCCTTCTTCGATGCTGTCGCGGGCCTTTTCGTCGCCCTTGAGGTCGATGAGAGACTTCATTTCGAAGTTGTAAAGGACGCTTCCTGGCTTCCCGCCCTTGCGGGTGACGATGGTCCGGACCTCGGTGAGGGCACGGTTCCCGTTATCGGACATCGTGTCGACGATGATAAGGGAGCCGCCGGGGCCGAAGAACTCGTAACGGCCTTCGATGTAGGCGACGCTATCGCCGCCCTTGGCCTTTTCGATGGCCCGCTCGATGACGTCGCGCGGGCAGCTCTTCCGGTACTTCTCGATGGCGCTCCGGAGGGCCAGGTTGCTCGCCGGGTCGGGGATGCCTTTCTTCGCGGCCGCGTAGATTTCCTTGCTGGCCCGCATGTAAATGGCGCTCTTGGCCTTGGCCGTCGCGGCCATCGCGGCCGCCCGGACCTCA
>CASFWS010000025.1 GCA_949298295.1 uncultured Bacillota bacterium
CGCATATGGTGTTGAGCGCCGTGCCGAGCCCGTCGGACAGGTCCATGCACGACGTGACGACCCCCGTCGCGGCCATCGCCTCCCCCTCGGCCACCCTGGGGACCGGCACGTAGAGCTGACTCCTGGCGTCCTCGGCGTCAATTCCGAGCTCCAGCGAGACGAATCCCGCCGCCGGGCCGCCGACGGGCCCTGTCACCGCGACGACGTCCCCGGGCCTGGCGCCGGAGCGGAGCATCGGCCTCCTGCCGTCCATGGATCCTAGCGCGGTCGTCGTGACCACCCCGGGGCCCACCTTGGTGTCCCCTCCGGCGATCCCGGTGCCGCAGAACTCGGCGCACTGGCTTATCCCGCTCATTATGTCGTATGCGGCCTGGACATCCAGATCGCCCGGGAGGACCAGCGATGCCAGTATCCCCTTGGGGCGCGCGCCCATCGCCGCGAGGTCGCTGAAGCTGACCGCCGCGGAGTACCAACCGAACTGCTCGTACGTCATGCCGGCGGGCATGTGCCTGTCGAAGGTCACGGCGTCCGTGGAGACCACGACGCCCCTGCCGAGCACCGCGGCGTCGTCGCCGGGACCGACCTCGCCCTCCCGGACTATGAACGTCCCGAAGTCCTCTATGAGCTGCCTCTCGCCGATCTCTCCGATCAGGGTCATCGGTGCTCCATCGGATGCAGGGTATAAGGATATCCGTGTCGCAGGACACCGAAAATTATTATCTGTTCACAACCGTTCATCATTATAGAAAGTCTATATGACATTTGAATGTCTGACTCGCCATCCCCGAGACGATGGGATGTGGAAGGTGCATGGAATGAGGGATTACAGGCACGGAAACCTGGCGTACTTGAGCATCAGCGGAGTCCCGTTCAGGGACTTCAAGGAAGGGAACATCTACTACGTCGACAAGACCATGCTCATCGCGGACATCCTCGGCGATCGCAGCAGAAACGTCTATATCTACGTCCGTCCGCGCAGATTCGGCAAGAGCACCAACCTGTCGATGCTGGATGCGTTCTTCAACCTGAAGTACGAGGGGAACGACTGTTTCGACGGCCTAGAGATGTCGAAGCACCACGAGTTCGACGGCCACAGGAACACCCACCCGGTCATCAGGATGAACCTCAAGGACATCCTCACGGACACCTTCGACAACTTCGTCGGAGCCATGACGGCGGAGATCCATCATGCGTTCAAGGCCCACCACGAACTGTTCCAGACCGATGCGACGACGCCGGACGAGAAGCGTCTGTACGAGTCGCTGGGCCTGAACAGCGTCCCCCAGTCATTGCTCGTGAATTCTCTGAAGACGCTCAGCGAGATCCTCTTCCGCACATATGAAGGGAGGAAGGTGGTCGTCCTAATCGACGAGTACGACCACCCCGTCACCGAGGCATTCGATACGGACTCCCTCCGCCCCATCACGCAGTTCCTCGGCAAGATCCTATCCGCCACCCTGAAGGACAAAGGATGCATCGAACTGGCATACATCACCGGCATCACCAGAATCGCCAAGGAGGGGATGTTCTCCGGCCTGAACGGCGTCGTCGTGAACGACGTGTTCTCCGAGAGGTCGGGAGAGAGGTTCGGATTCACAGAGAGGGAGGTCCGCGACATGCTGGAGTACTACGGGCACCCCGAGAAGTTCGACGAGGTCAGGGAGTGGTACGACGGCTACAGGTTCGGAGACTCCGAGGTGTACAACACGTTCAGCGTGCTCAACTACGTCTACCACGGCTTCGAACCCGACGGGTACTGGGCGATGAGCGGATCGGACGAACCCCTGATCTGGATGATGACCAGGCTGAGGTACAGGAACTTCCCGCTGATCAGCGACATCGTCAGAGGCGTCCCGACGAGGAGCGAGGTCATCAGGTCGATGACGTACGACGACATCCTGGAGGCCATGGGGAACGGCGAGGGAGGCACCGAGATGCTGTCCCTCATGGTGATGGCCGGATATCTGAAGGCCATCCCCGACGGCACCTTCGTCCATAACATCGAGCTGAAGCCCGGCAAGGGCGCTCAGATGTGCCGGGCCGCGGGCACTTCCGCCCAGGTCCTCGGCAGCGAAGGCAACTACGTGACCATCCGTCTCGCCTCGAGCGAAGTCCGGAAGGTCCTCAACACCTGCCGGGCCACCATCGGCGTCGTCGGAAACGAGGATTACAACCTCGTCAACATCGGCAAGGCCGGCAAGAGCCGCCACCTCGGCATTCGCCCGACGGTTCGCGGCTTCGTCATGAACCCGGTCGACCACCCCCACGGCGGCGGCGAGGGCAAGTGCCCGGTCGGCCGCGATGCCCCGCGTACCCCTTGGGGCAAGAAAGCGATGGGCGTCAAGACCCGCCGCATGAAGAAGAATTCGACCCGGCTCATCGTTCGCCGGAAGAATGGCTAAGGAGAATTAGGACATGTCTCGTTCAAGCAAAAAAGGCCCGTTCGTGGACCAGTATCTCCTGAACAAAGTGGAGGCGCTCGACAAGGCTGGTCGGAAAGACATCATCAAGACGTGGTCGCGCCGCAGCACCATCTACCCCCAATTCGTGGAGCACACCTTCGCTGTCTATAACGGCAAGGAACACATCACCGTCTTCGTGACCGAGGACATGGTCGGCCACAAGCTCGGTGAATTCGCCCCGACCCGGACGTTCCCGGGACACCACGGCAACAACCTCGGCGATCAAGCCGCCAAGGCTGCCGGCAAGAAGTAAGGAGGCCTAAGCAATGGCAGAAACCAAGAAGAAAGCCACCAAGAAGGCCGTGACCGAAGAATCCGTCAAGGAAGAAGCCGTCAAGGAAAGCGCCCCCAAGAAGGCGACGAAGAAAGCGGCCAAGGCCAAAGTCGAAAAGACCGAGGCCAAGGAAGAAGCGAAGGCCGAAAAGAAAGCCGAAAAGGCCGAGAAGAAGGCCAAGAAGGCGGCTAAGGCCGAACCGGTCAAGCCGGTTGTCACCGAAGCCCACGCCTCGAGCCTCAACGTCCGGGTCACCCCGCGCAAGGCTCGTCTCGTCATCGACCTCGTGAGGGGCAAGGACGTCGATTACGCCCTCAAGATGCTCGCCCGGGTCAACAAGAGCGCCGCGACCCCGGTCGCCAAGCTCATCAAGAGCGCGGCCGCCAATGCGACCAACAACTTCGGAATGGATTACACCCGCCTCTACGTGGCGATGATCCAAGCCTCCGACGGGATCAAGATGAAGCGCTACATGCCGCGCGCCAAGGGCTCGTCGTCCGGCCTCGTCAAGAGGACGAGCAATATCTACGTCACCGTGAAGGAGAGGGATTAACCATGGGTCAGAAAGTCAACGCTGTCGGCCTCCGCATCGGCATCAACCGCGGCTGGGAAGCCAATTGGTACGCTTCCAAGAAGGACTTCGCCTCCTTCCTTAAAGAAGACATCGAGATCCGTCGCTTCCTCGAGCCGAAGCTCAAGGACGCGATGCTCTCCCACATCGACATCGCCCGGAACAAAAACGACAAGGGCAGCCAAGTCATCGTGACCCTTCACGTCGGCCGCCCGGGTGCCGTCATCGGCCAGGAAGGCGCCAACCTCAAGGCCATCCGGACCGAGCTTGCCAAGGTCGTCAAGACCGGGACGCTCACCCTCAACGTCGAGGAAGTCAAGAACGTCGACCTCGACGCTACCCTCGTGGCCAAGTGGATCGCCGAGCAGCTCGAGCAGCGCCAATCCTTCCGCTCGACCCAGAAGAAAGCCATCCAGCGGATGCGCAAGGCCGGAGCCGCCGGCTGCCGCACCCAGTGCCAAGGCCGTCTCGGCGGGGCCGAAATCGCCCGTCGGGAAGGCTACAAAGAAGGCGTCGTTCCCCTTGAAACGCTCCGGGCCGACATCGACTTCGCGGCCATAAGCGCCCATACCGCCTATGGCCGGATCGGGGTCAAGGTCTGGATCTGCCGCAGCGCCAACAAGAGCGAGGCTTCTTCGCTCGTGAGCGAAGAGCGGAGGGACGACCGCCGCGATCGCCGCGACGCCCGTCGCGAAGGAGGTAATCATGCTACAGCCAAAGCGCGTTAAGTACCGCCGCCCGCATAGCCTCAGCTACGAAGGGATTGCCACCAAGGGCAATACCGTCGAGTTCGGCGAGTGGGGGCTCCAGGCTCTCGAAGGGGCCTATCTCACCGATCGGCAGATCGAAAGCGCCCGTATCGTCCTCGCGCGGTACACCGACCGCGCCGGGAAGATCTGGATCCGCGTCTTCCCCCACCTTGCCAAGACGAAGAAGCCGGCCGAGGTCCGTATGGGCTCCGGCAAGGGCTCCCCGGAAGGCTGGGTCGCCGTTTGCAAGGCCGGACGCGTCATCTTCGAGATCGGCGGCATCAACGAGGAGCTTGCCCTCAAGGCGCTCCACCAGGCCGGATACAAGCTTCCGGTCAAGACGAAGATCATCGCCAGGACCAAGGCCCTGAGCGAGGAAGAGCGGGAAAAGATGGAAGAGACCCATGCCTCGACCCTCGAAGCCATCGAGAACGAGGATCACATCGAAACCGTCTCCGATACCGGCAACGAGCCGGCCGCCGACGCGGCTGAGGGCCCGGCCGAGAAGGGAGATAAGCAATGAACATCAAGGAAGTGCGGGAACTTACCGCGGCCGAGCTTGACGAGAAGATTTCTTCCCTTCGTCAACGCCGCTTCGAGTTGACCCGGTCGAAGGCCGTCGGACAGCTCGAGCATCCCGAGGAAATCGCGCGGATCCGCAAGGACCTCGCCCGGCTCCTCACCGTCAAGAGGGAGCGCGAACTCCAAATCGCGCACAAGTAAGGAGAAGATCATGGAAAGGAACAAGAGAACGACCGTTCAGGGAACGGTCACCTCGACCAAGACCGCGAAGACGATCACCGTGACCGTCTCCACCAAGCGGAACGACCCCCTCTACGCGAAGCGGGTCAGCTACACCAAGAAGTACCATGCCCACGACGAGAAGGGCGAGGCCAAGGTCGGCGACGTCGTCACCATCATGGCTTGCCGCCCCATCTCGAAGACGAAGCGCTACCGCCTCGTGAGCATCGATAAGAAAGCCGTCGGCAGCGAGTCGGCTGCCGCCGTCGAAGAGAAGCTCGAGGCCATCGAGGGCTCTTCCGAGGAAGTCGCTTCCGGAAAGGAAGAGACCGAGGAGAAGCCGGAGTAGGAGGACGATATGATCCATAACGAAACGAATCTCGTCGTCGCCGACAATTCCGGCGCCCGGAGCGTCCGGGTCTTCCGCCAGCACGGCGGCGCCCGGCGCAAATTCTCGACCATCGGCGACACCGTCACCTGCGCCGTGAAGGATGCCATCCCGAACGGCAAGATCAAGAAAGGCCAGGTCGTCACCGGCGTCATCGTCCGCGTCAAGCGCGCCATCATCCGCAAGGACGGCAGCTCGATCTGCTTCGACGACAACGCCGTCGTCCTCATCGACAAGGACGGCAACCCGCTTGGCACCCGCGTCTTCGGACCGGTGGCCCGGGAACTCCGCGACAAGGGATACATGAAGATCATCTCCCTGGCCATGGAAGTCATCTGAGAGGAGCAAGGCAATGAACATCAAAACCGGCGACAAAGTCATCGTCCTCTCGGGCGACGACAAGGGCAAGACCGGCATCGTCCAAAAGGTCTACCCGAAACTCAACAAAGTCGTGGTCGAAGGCGTGAATGTCCACAAGAAGCACAAGAAGCCGACCCAGAGCACTCCCGAGGGGAGCATCCTCGACATCTACGTGCCGCTTGATGCGAGCAAAGTCGCCCTCATCGACCCGAAGACCAAGAAAGCCACGAGGGTCCATCACAAGATCGTCGACGGGAAGAAAATCCGCGTCGGCGCTTCCGGCGAGTCCCTTGAAGGCAAGAAGTAAGGAGGCTAACCATGGCTGAAGAAAAGAAAGTCCTAGAGGCCTCCAAGAAGGCCCCGGCCAAGAAGGCTCCGGCGAAGAAAGCCGCTGCCCCGAAGGCTGAAGGCGCGAAGAAAGCCCCGGCCAAGAAGGCCCCGGCGAAGAAAGTCGAAGCGGCGGAAGCCCCGAAGGCCAAGAAGGTCGTCGCGAGCGAGCTCAACCGCGTAGAGAAGAAGTACCGGGAAGAAATCGTCCCGGAACTCATGAAGGAGTTTGGCTACAAGACGCCGATGGAGGCGCCCAAGCTCGTCAAGATCGTCATCAACATCGGCGTTGGCGACGCCACCCAGAACGCCAAGGCCCTCGAAGATAGCGTGGCCGACCTCACCCTCATCGCGGGGCAGAAGCCGGTCGTCACCCACGCCAAGAAGTCCATCGCGACCTTCAAGCTCCGCGAGGGGCAAGCCATCGGCTGCAAGGTCACCCTCCGCGGCAAGAGGATGTACGAGTTCTACGATAAGCTCGTCTCCATCGCTCTTCCCCGGGTCCGCGACTTCCGCGGCGTTTCCCGCAATGCCTTCGACGGCCACGGGAACTACACCCTCGGCGTGAAGGAACAGCTCATCTTCCCGGAAATCGACTACGACAAGATCGGCAAGATCCGCGGCATGGACATCGTCATCGTGACGACGGCCAAGAAGGACGAGGAAGCCCTTTCGCTCCTCACCCACCTCGGAATGCCCTTCCGGCACTAAGGAGACAAGACATGGCTAAGAAATCGCTTAAGATCAAAGCCGCGCGGAAGCCGAAGTTCTCGACCCGCGAATATACCCGGTGCAGCCGCTGCGGGCGGCCCCACGGGGTCATCCGGAAGTTCGGGCTTTGCCGGATTTGCCTCCGGGAACTCGCCTACAAGGGCGAAATCCCGGGCATGAAGAAAGCCTCTTGGTAAGGAAAGGAGACACAGAAACATGATTAACGATCCGATCGCTGACATGCTCGTTCGCATCAACAACGCCAATGCGCTGCGCCGCGAGTCTGTCTCCATGCCCTACTCGAAGATGAAGGCCTCGATTGCCAAAATCCTCAAGGACCAGGGCTACATCCTCTCCTTCCTCTCGGAAGGGGAAGGGGCCAAGAAAACCCTCATCATCAATCTCAAGTACGGCGAGAACGGGGAGCGCGTCATCACTGGCATGAAGCGCATCTCGAAGCCGGGCCTCCGGGTCACCGTCGAAGCTGCGAAGCTTCCGCGCGTCCTCAAGGGCCTTGGCATCGCCATCGTCTCGACGAGCAAAGGAATCCTCACCGATAGCGAGGCCCGGCAGGCCAACGTCGGCGGCGAAGTCCTCTGCTACGTCTGGTAAGGAGGAAATCAGGCATGTCACGTATTGGCAAGCGTCCGATTCATCTCCCCGAAGGCGTCAGCATCGAGGTGAAGGAGCATAGCGCTCTCATCAAAGGGCCGAAAGGCGAGGTCGAAATCCACCTTCCTTCGGACGTCAAGATCGTCCTCGAGGACAAGGTCGCCCACGTCGAACCGATCCTCGAAGCCGACGAAGACGCGATCCAGGGCTCGGAGAACCACGGCACGACCGCGGCCATCCTCCACAATGCCGTGGTCGGCGTCTCGGAGGGCTGGAAGAAGGAGCTCGAGGTCGCAGGTACCGGTTATCGCTGCTCGATGAAGGGCGACACCCTCACGATGTTCCTCGGCTACTCGCACCAAGTCACCGTCAAGGCCATCGGCAAGTACACCAAGATCACTTGCCCCGATGAGACCCACATCGTCGTCGAAGGCGTCGACCGGCAGGAAGTCGGCCAGACGGCCGCGACCATCTACGACAAGCATCGGCCGGACGTCTACGGCAACAAGGGCGTCCACTACAAAGGCCAGAAGCTCATCAAGAAAGTCGGCAAGCGCGCGGCGGCCGGCGGCAAGAAGTAAGGAGGTAGCCTATGATCGAGAAAGTATCGCGCAATCTCGTCCGCGAGCGTCGCCATGAGCGCGTTCGGGAGAAAGTCAAGGGCACTTCGCTTCGCCCGCGGCTCTGCGTCTATCGCTCCAACAAGCACATCGAAGCCCAAATCATCGACGACACGAAGGGCGTCACCCTCGTGAGCGCCTCTTCCACCCAGCTTCATCTCGCCCATGGCGGGAATGTCGAGGCGGCTGCCAAGGTCGGCTCGGTCCTAGCTGAGAAGGCCAAGGCTGCCAAGATCGAGGAAGTTGTCTTCGACCGCGGCGGCTACACCTACCACGGCCGGGTCAAGGCCCTCGCCGACGCGGCCCGGGAAGGCGGGCTCCGCTTCTAAGGAGACAGACATGGAAGAAACGAAAAAAGAGGCTGCTCCGGCGGCCAAGACCGAAGAAAAGGCCCGCCCGACCGGCAACCCGGTCTACGAGCCCCACGGCTCCGTCCGTAGCGAGCGCCCCGGTTCCCGCAAGTTCGGGGATCGGCGCGGCCGTCCGGGCGAACGCCGCGGCGGGCGCGGCGGCTACCGTCGCGACGAGGACGAATATCAGGACCGCGTCGTCGACATCAACCGGGTATCCCGGACCGAAAAGGGCGGCAAGCACATGCGCTTCGACGCTCTCGTCGTCGTTGGCGACGGCAAGGGAAGGTATTCCTTCGCCATGGCCAAGAGCGGCGAAGTCCCCGATGCCATCAAGAAGAGCCTTGCCCAGGCCAAGAAGCATCTCTACAAGATCCACGTGGCCAAGGGCGGGACGATCACCCATGAAGTCAGCGGCAAATTCGGGAAGACGAAAGTCGTCCTCAAGCCGGCTCCGGCCGGCACCGGCATCATCGCCGGCGGCCCGGTCCGGGCTGTCCTCGAACTCGCCGGCATCCGCAACATCGTGAGCAAAGTCTACGGCTCGCGCTGCCCGATCAACGTGGTTCGCGCCACCCATGACGGGCTTCAGAAGCTCAAGGAGTACAACAAGGTGATGGTTCTCCGCGGTCTCAAGACCCCGGACGAAGTCAAGCCGGCGGCTCCCGAAGCCAAAGGAGGCAAAGCTGAATGATCACCTCGCTTAGCGATCTCAAGGTCGTCAAAGGAGCCAAGACCAAGAAGTGGCGTAAGGGCCAGGGCCTCGGCACCGGCAACGGCAAGACGGCGGGCAAGGGCCAAAAAGGCCAGGGCGCCCACGCCCACACCAAGAAGAGGGGCTTCGAAGGCGGCCAGATGCCGCTTGCTCGGCGCCTTCCGAAGTTTGGCTTCAAGAACCTCGGCGGCAAGCACTTCGCGACCGTCGACCTCAGCGTTCTCAACCGTTTCGAAGACGGAACCGAGATCACTGAGGAGCTTCTCATTGAGAGCTCCATCGTGAAAAAGCCCGAAGATGGGATTAAAATCCTCGCTAAGGGCAAAGAGCCCCTCACCAAGAAGCTTACGGTGAAGGTTAGCGCTTGCTCCAAGTCCGCGAAGGCCGCCATCGAGGCGGCCGGCGGCACCTTTGAGGCCAAGAAGTAATGAAAAAGTTCGTCTCGATCTTCAAAAACAAAGAAATCGTGAATCGTATCTTCTTTACGATCATGATTCTCTTCATCATCCGGATCGGGGCGGCCATTACGGTCCCCGGCGTCAGCGTCACCTCGGAGTTGGACGATGCCTTAAGCAGTGGGAACTCCCTCGCCATCATGAACCTACTGGGTGGCGGTGCCCTCAGCAACTTCTCGATCTTCGCCCTTGGGGTTTCCCCTTACATCACGGCGCAGATCATCATCCAGCTGCTCTCCAAAGACGTCCTTCCGGCCCTCACCCAGCTATCTAAGCAGGGCGAGTACGGACGGAAGAAAATCGAGATGGCGACCCGTTACCTCACCCTTCTGCTGGGTGCGGTGCAGGGCTACGGCATCATCCGGACGATGGAGAACAGCGACTATATCAACCTCAATCTGAACCCCGACTTCTGGACGTACGCCTATATCGTCACCGTCCTCCTCGCCGGGGCGATGCTAGCCATGTGGCTCGGCGACCAGATTACCGAAAAAGGCCTTGGGAACGGCATCTCGGTCATCATCTTCGCCGGCTGCGTGCGTTCGCTTCCGACCCAGATCTCGACGGCTTGGACGAAGTGGATCACCGATCGGGTCCAATATGGCTCGAGCGAGATGATCCAGGGCGGCTTCATGTTCGCCCTCTACATCATCGCGATGGTCTTCATCGTCGGCTTCGTCGTCTTCATCGAGTTGGCCAGGCGGAAGATCCCTGTCCAGCATGCCGGAAAGGGCGGTTCGACCGCTCCGATGGCGCGGGCCAGCTTCCTCCCGATCAAGGTCAACTCGGCTGGGGTCATCCCGGTCATCTTCGCCGCTTCGATCATGTCGGCGCCGGCCATCATCGCGAGTTTCATCTCGTCGGAGGCCGCTAGCGCCAGCTGGCTCACCGTCTTCAATTACAACCAGACGATGTCCATGCCCTGGTTCGACGGCTCGACCTGGGAAATGAACTGGGGGCTCTTCATCTATCTAGCCCTCATCATTGCCTTCACCTTCTTCTACTCGCAGATGACGATCGACCCGGCCAACCTGGCGGACAACTTCCAGAAGAACGGCTCCTATATCCCTGGCATCCGCCCGGGCAA
>CASFWS010000026.1 GCA_949298295.1 uncultured Bacillota bacterium
CTTTATTGCCTCGTGGCTGTCCTCGACAAAGATTTTGGCTTCGATGACGTCGCTTATTTTGTTACTTTCTCGGTCCTTCTTGGCCTTGGCTTCCAGTCGATATACTTCCTCCGCTATTTCCCCTTCTACCTCGCTTCGAATACGAACTTTTCGTCCTACCCGTGGGGTGGCCTGACCTACGGGGAGGCCGCCAAAACCGGGAACTTCGCCTACCTCGGCTCGACCGAGCTTATCATCTTTGCCCTGATCGGAGGCATCTTCAACGATACCTTCGCCTATTTCGGCGGCATCTATTTCGGGAAACACCCGCTCAATAAGCGCATCTCTCCCCATAAGACGGTCGAGGGTTTCCTCATTGGCTGGGGCATGGCAAGCATCGCCCTTCTGGCCATCGGCTTCACGCTGGCGGCTACCGGCTACCCGATAACCCCTTTCCTCGACCTCGAGCACTGGTACTACATCGTGCTGCTCGCTCTTTTGATCCCCCTCTTCGGCGTCCTTGGCGACCTTTCCTTTTCGATGATCAAGCGCCACTTCGGCATCAAGGACTTCGGCAATGTGCTCCGGGGCCACGGCGGGGTCCTCGACCGAATCGATAGCTTGGCTTTCGTCTCCGTTGCGACGGCCATTTTCTGCGTTTTCATCATGAACGGCTGGAATTTCTTCCTATGACGCGCCGGCTACTCCTCCTTGGGGCCAGCGGCAACATCGGGACGCAAGCCCTCGACCTCCTCGAAAACGATTCCTCCTACGAGCTTATTGGGGTTTCGGTCGGTTCCAACCTGGCCTTCCTTGAGCGTTTCCTTTCAACATGGAGGCATAGCCGGATTACCCACGCCTACCTCCGCGGGAGCGGAGAAGAGCTTCGTCGTTTCCAAGAACGTTTTCCCGGCGTTTCCTTCTATAACGGGGATGACGGGCTCGGCCGGCTTGTCGAAGAATGCCCGGCCGACTTCGTCTTGAATGCCCTCGTCGGATTTGCGGGTTTCTTTCCTAGCTATGTCGCCTCCCGCCTCGGGAAGATGCTTCTCCTTGCCAATAAGGAGTCCCTCGTGGTCGGTGGCGCTCTCATCGGGCAACAGTTGGCTTTGCACCGGAAAAAGATCATTCCCATCGACAGCGAGCACGTAGCTTTGGCCAAATGCCTAGAGGCAGCGGCGGGGCGAAAGATTGAAAAGTTCATCATTACCTGTTCCGGCGGTCCTTTCTATGGCAAAAACCCGACGGAATTGTCGAAAGTGACGCCTGAAGATGCCCTTGCCCATCCTACTTGGAAGATGGGAAGGAAAATCACGATCGATTCGGCGACCCTCTTCAACAAAGGCTTCGAACTCGTCGAGGCTGGCTATCTCTTCGGCATCGACCCTTCTTCGATCGAGGTGCGGGTCGACCGGCGTTCCCGCGTCCATAGCGCTCTCCTGCTAGAAGATGGAACCTATCTTGCCGATGTCGGGCCAAGCGACATGCACGGGCCGATTTCCCATGCCCTAGCTTTGGGTAGGGGCCACGAAGGAGTGATCGAGACCGATGACCTCGAAAGCATCCCGGGGAGCGACTTCGAGCCTTTCGATCCGGCGAAGAGCAAGGCCATCGATTTGGTCCTTCGCGCTTATCGCCTCGGGGGAACGGCCCTCGCCTCTCTTAATGCTGCGAACGAGGAGGCCGTTCATCTTTTCCTTGAAAAGCGGATACCCTTTCTTTCAATCTATGAAGCGGCGAGTCTGGCCCTCACCTTCCCGATTGTGAAAGAAGGGGACCTCGGCTGGGGGCCCGAAGCCCTCCTCGCGGCCGACCGCTTCGCCCGCCAAGAAATCCGGAAACGCTATCTCTAATCGCCATGAACATTGTCATTACCATCCTGATCATCGTTGTTCTTCTGGGGATCCTCGTCGGCCTCCACGAACTCGGCCACCTTCTGGTGGCCAAGGCTTTCAACGTGTATTGCCTGGAATACTCGATCGGTTTTGGACCGAAGATCTTCTCACGCCGCTACAAGGGCGGGGAGACCTTCTATTCGCTCCGGGCCATTCCTTTCGGCGGCTATGTCTCAATGTATGGGGAAGGGGTCGAGCTTCCGGATGGCGTGACGCTTCCCAAGGAACGTTCCCTCGAAGGCATTTCCCATCCCAAGCAAGCCCTCGTCATGGGAGCGGGGATCATGGTGAATTTCTTCCTCTCGGTCCTTTTCTGCTTCATCTATGCGACGTGCTTTCCGTCCAATGTCTCCTATGGGGTCTTTAGCACCGGCATCGGGGCCAATGGCGACCTTGTGGCCGAAGCTTCGCTAAACGCCTATTACCTTTACGCCGACGGGGAAATCGGCGGGGAAGAGCTTCTCGATAGCGAGTTCCTCTACGCCCCGATCGGCTATAGCCACGTCGACGTCGAAGGCGGGACGAGCATCGAGAGGGCCTATTTCCTCCTCGATGATGGGGCTCTCGTCAACGGCGAGCCCTACGTCGCCATGTACCGTGTCGCGAGCACGGCTTATGCCAATGACGTCTTCTCGAATCTCGCTTTCTACGAGGCCGATCCCAATTTCTTCCCGACGGCCGGCGAGATGGCCATCGGAATGGAGGCTCGCCCCCTTTCTCTCTCTTCGCCCCTTGCCTTGAACGAAGGGGACGAAATCGTCCTTCACCTTCGAATGGTCGATGAGGGCGCGGAAGGTTTGGAAATCGGGGAAGAGAGAACGATTGCCGGGAGTTTCCGCGACGGCGGGCTTTCCTTTGAAGGCAGTGCCCTTTCCAACTACATCGCTTCCCGCTGGCGGTCTTTCCCGGAAGCCATGAGCCTTTTTTGCCAGCAGTTCGTTTCTTTCTTCCAGATGATCGGGCTCGGCCTTTCGAAGCTCTTCACCTTCGATCTCCAAGCCCTTGGATCGGTCGTTATGATGGGAAGCCAAGTGAACGTCCTAACCCAGTCGATCGGCATCGGGCAGGCTTTCTTCTGGTACGGCTCGGCTCTTTCGCTCAACCTTGCCATTTTCAACCTCATCCCGATTCCGGGGCTCGACGGTTGGCAGCTTCTCGTAACCACTTATGAGGGAGCGACCAAGAAGAAGATTCCCGACAAAGTCAAAGGGATTGTCAGCTTCATCGGCCTTGGGCTCTTGCTCGTCCTTGCCGTCGGCCTCATTGTCAAGGACATCCTGAGTGTAACCGGAATCATCTAGAAGATGATTTTGGATAGCCCTTTTTGGCCAATCTTGGGCTATGATTTTTGAAGGCTGAAGGAGGTAGAAGCATGGACGGGAAAATGGAACGGTTTTTGGTTTCGCTGGGTCTTGATCCCACTTCCTTCGACCTCTCTTTCGTCCGCTGCGGATGGAAGGATGCAAGCCGCGATTGCGTTTACATGGAAATCCTCAAGGATCGGCCTTGGACCGGCGAGGAGTGGGCTCTTTTTGAAGAAGGCCTTTCCAAAATCGATTACATATATGAAATCCATTTCCGCTATGGTGCCCAGCCGACGCTAGATGAACTTTCATCGTTCCTGGCCGATTGGTGCCTATATTCCTACCGGGTAAATCCTCCTTTCCGCCTCCTTCCTTCGAACGGCGGCTTCCGGGCTTGCCTCACTTCGGGCGAAAACGAAAGCAAGGCCAGGAAAATCTTCGATTCCTTTTCCGACCTTCTCTCCTTCATGGGATATCCCTTCTTCCTAGCTTTCCAAGGGGAGAAGGAGATCGCCGCCTCGGCTTCCGAGAGCCCTGCCCGTTCTAGCCCGGACCGTGTTACGAAAGAAGAACCGCCGGCCCCGGCGGAAGAAAACCTCGGGCGGCGTTACCTCCATGACGAGGAGGAAAGCGATTCATACCAAGCCAGCATGGCTTCGATCACCGAGGATTACGTTCGCGGGATGAAAGAGGAGAAAGCGATCATCTCCTCGCGGAAGGCCCGAAAGAAGGGCAATTACCACCAATTGGACGACATCTCGGTCATCGAGAGCATGGACAGCGGAAACGTCGAGTTCGTCGGCGAGGTGTATTCCGCCGAGATTCGCCCTTCGAAGAGGGGCGATTTCCTCCTTCTTGGCGTCGGCGAGGGTCATGGAGCCATCAGCGTCCGGGCAACCAAGGCCATGTCGGGGCTGAGCAACGAGGAAATGAAAGCCTTCCAGCCCGGGGACCGGGTCCTCGTCAAGGGCGCGGTGACGATTTCGCAATTCAGCTTCGAGCACCAGGTTTTGGCTCACGCGGTGGAAAAGACCGACCCCAAGCCCCTTAGGACGGACGACGAGCCGGTCAAAAGAGCCGAGCTCCACGTCCATACGAAGATGTCGGCCTTCGACGGAGTGGCGACCCCGCTCGAGTACATGAAGGCGGCCAAGGCCATGGGCCTTGAAGCGGTGGCTTTCACCGACCACGGCGTCGTCCAAGCCTTCCCCTCCGTCGAGAACGCGGCCAAGAAGACCGGCGTGAAGCCGATCTACGGCTGTGAGTTTTACGTGGTCGACGATCCTGTCTATGTCATCAACCCGGCCCCCATTCCGCTAGCGAAAGCCCGTTTTTGCGTCTTCGACTTCGAAACGACCGGCCTTTCTTCGCGCTTCAATCACGCGACGGAGTTCGGCTGCGTCATCGTCGAGAACGGGACCGTCGTCAAGCATTTCGACACCTTCATCGACCCCGGGGTCCCCATCCCGCCCCACATCACGGCCAAAACCCACATTACCGACGAGATGGTAAAGGGCTATCCTCGGGAGGCTGAGGCCATTGGCCTTATCGACGAGGTCATCAAGGGAACGATCCTCGTAAGTCACAACGCCGCCTTCGACGTCGGCTTCCTCAACCATATGCGCGCTTTGGCGGGGAAGCCGCCGATCGATAACCCGGTCGTCGATACCTTGGCCTTGTCTCACTATCTCTTTCCGAACGCCGCGAAGCACAACCTCGGCGCCCTTTCGAAGAACCTGAAGCTGCAAATCTACGATCTCGAAAAGGCCCACCGGGCCGATTTCGACGCCGAAGTCCTGAACGAAGTTTGGCAAGCCATCATCCCGATCCTCAGTCGCGAGAAGCCCGACTTGACCCATGCCGACCTTCAAAATCTCAAAGGGTCCAACGATGCTATGTACAAGCATCTCAAGCCTTTCCACGCGGTGGCATTGGCCAAGAATCAGGCCGGCCTCAAAGACCTTTACCGCTTGGTGTCCTTGGCTCATACGAAGTATTTGGCTTCCGGTTCGATGCCGAAGATTCCGCGCTTCGAATTGGAGGCTCTTCGGAAGAACCTTTTGATTGGCTCGGCTTGCTTCAATGGGGAGGTTTTCACGGCAGCTCTCGATAAATCGGCCGCAGAAGCCGCCTCTAAGCTTAAATTTTACGATTATCTCGAAGTCCAGCCCCTTGGAAACTACGTTCCGCTTGTCTATGACAATCGCTGCTCGGACGAGGAGATAAAGGAAGTCGTTACTGGTCTCGTCGCGAGTGCCGACGAGCTTGGGATTCCGACGGTCGCGACCGGCGATGCCCATTACGTCGACCCCGATGACAAGATCCTTCGGGACATCTACATTGCCCAACCCGGCATCAATAAGCGGGCCCACCCCCTTGACCAGCACCCGCGGGCCGATGAGAACAATACCTTCGAATGGAAACCCAACCCGGACCAGCATCTTCGGACGACCCGCGAGATGCTTGACGAGTTCATTCCCCTTCTCGGCGAGGAAAAGGCCCGGGAAATCGTCATCGAGAATCCCCATAGGATCGTCGAGCAGATCGAGCCCATCAAGATTCTCAAGGACCGTCTTTATGCTCCGACGTCCAACCTACCGGGCACGGATCAAAAACTTCGCGACATCGTGAAGAAAACGTTCGACGAGCGCTATGGGGAGCACCCCGATCCCGTTTTGGTCGAGCGGGTCAACAAAGAGCTGACCGGCATCATCGACAACGGCTATTCCGTCACCTATTACATTGCCCACCGGCTCGTCAAAAAGGCTCACGAAGATGGTTATATCGTCGGTTCCCGGGGGTCTGTCGGCTCCTCTTTCGTCGCGAATCTTGCCGGGATATCGGAGGTCAATCCCTTGCCTCCCCATTACCTTTGCCCGAAGTGCAAGACCCTCATTTGGAACGAGGATCCCAAAATTCGAAGCGGCTACGACCTCCCGTCGCGGAAGTGCCCGCACTGCGGTAGCGAAATGGTTCCCGACGGGCAAAACATTCCCTTTGAGACGTTCCTTGGCTTCCATGCCGAAAAGGTCCCGGATATCGATTTGAACTTTGCCAATGACTATCAGGCCCGGGCCTTCGCCTACACCCGGACTCTTCTTTCGACGGCCGAAGAAAACGAGAAGATTGCCCGCGGCGAGGATCTCGACAACCCCCACGTCATCCGGGCCGGCACGATCGGCGAAGCGAAGGACAAAAACTGCTTTGGATACGTGAAGCATTATTACGCCACGGTCCTCCATCAGGATCCTTCCCGTCTTCCCCGGGCCTACGTTGCCTACCTCGCGTATCGCTGCACCGGCGTCAAGCGGACGACCGGCCAGCATCCGGGCGGCATCGTCGTTATTCCCTCCGACATGGACATCACCGACTTCACGCCGTTCCAGCACCCGGCCGACGATCCGAATAGCGATTGGCTTACGACCCACTTTGAATTCAAGAGCATGCACGATTCGGTCCTCAAGATCGACGAACTCGGGCACCTCGATCCGCAAGCCCTGCGGATGATGTCCCTTCTTACCGGGATCGACGTGACGAAAATCCCGATGAACGACCGGAAAGTCATTTCTCTTTTCTCCTCGCCCGAAGTCTTGAAGCTGAAGAGCAATCCCTTGGGCTTCCGGACCGGGTCGATCGCCCTCCCGGAATTCGGGACCGATTTCGTCCAACAGATTCTCGATACCGTCCTTCCCAAATCCTTCGACGACCTTCTCATTATCTCGGGCATCAGCCACGGGACGAACGTCTGGCACGGGAATAGCGAAGATTACATCCGGAGCGGCCAAGCCACCCTCCAAAACGTCATTGGGTGCCGGGACGACATCATGAACTACCTCATTCGGATGGGGCTTGATTCTTCCGAGGCCTTCAAGGTCATGGAAGACGTCCGTCACGGAAAGGGATTGAAACCTGATTACGAGACGCACATGAAAGAACACGGTGTCCCGCAGTGGTACATCGATTCCTGCAACAAGATCCAGTATCTTTTCCCAAGGGCCCATGCCACGGCCTACGTCATCGCGGCGGTTCGGGTCGCTTGGTTCAAGTTGTATCGGCCCCTGGAATTCTATGCTGTCTATTTCGCCACCCGGTGCGAAGCCTTCGACCTCGAGGGCATGTGCGGCGGGGCATCCAAGTGCCTCGCGACTTATCGAAAGCTGGAAGCGATGAAGAACCAGACCGGCGACGATGCCCTGAAGGAACGCGACCTTGAAATCATGAAGTCGCTCATGGCTTCCATCGAGCTTTACGATCGCGGTTATTTCATCAAACCCGTCAACCTCTATAAATCGTTAGCCAAAGACTGGGTCGTTTCCCATGAGGAAAAGTGCATCTATGCCCCCTTCCAGGCCGTTCCCAACTTGTCGGAGAAGGCCGCTCTTTCGGTCGTGGAAGCACGTAAGGGCGGGGAATTCATTTCCGTAGAGGACCTGTGCGATCGAACCTCCTTATCGATGAGCGACATCGAGCGGCTTCGGGCCCTTGGCACTCTCGACGGGATGGGCGAGACAAATCAGTTAACGCTGTTCTAGTCAAGCGGCTTCGATGGTGCTATATTACAGACCGCGCTAGTCGCACGGGACGTAGCACAGCTTGGTAGTGCGCCTGGTTCGGGACCAGGAGGTCACGGGTTCGAACCCCGTCGTTCCGACCATCTCGAAAAAATGCCGGTGCCCCGCGGGCATCGGCCTTTTCTTTTCTCTTCATGAAGAGGGGTTGGGGTGCTATGATAGGCCCGCTGTCCACGTAGCTCAGGGGATAGAGCGACCGCCTCCTAAGCGGTAGGTCGCAGGTTCGATTCCTGCCGTGGACGCCATCGGAAATGACGCGGGGTCTAGGCTCCGTTTTTTCTTTGCTGAACAACTTGGCGGCACTCGCCAATAAAGCAAATCGGGAGCATAGTGGATTTTTTTGAGGATTGCCCCTCTTCCTATCTCTTCATGGCCGATTGACTTCCTGGCCTGGCTTGGCTTTCGCGGAAAGACGGTTCCTTGGCCAAATTAGGCCTATTCCAAATGAGGGAACGTTCGATTGGCAAATGCTTTCCCATTTCCTGCTTGGGGCGTACTTGCCGGCCGACCTCAATATTGGCCTGCCAATCAAAAAAAGAGCCCATGAGGGCTCAGGTCAAACTAAGATTTAGAAGCTGCCTTCGAAATCGTGGATCGGAAGAACGAACATAGCGCCGTGGATGGCGGAGAAGTTGCCTGTATGGGTCCGAATCATTTCCTTCAGGGCTTCGAGCTTTTCTTCGTCGACGATGACGAAGATCGTGGCGTTTTGGCCCGCCTCATGGGTGTCTTCGGCAATTTGGGAGAGGCTTAGGACGGCTTTGAAGTTGTCATTGTGAAGAATGTGCTTCAGCGATTGGGTTTTTATCAAGGAGCCGTTGTAACCGCTTTCGATGATGTCGCTATAAAGCTCGTCGGTGGCGTGGCCGCGTTCGAGGACGGAAAAGAGAATCTTCTTCATGCTAAATCTCCGGACGCCTAATTATAGAAAAAGTTCCTTGCCCGTCATCACCATTTTTGGCTATGAGGAATGCATTGTGTTCTTTCCGCGATTTCCAAAAAAGGAATTGACAGAGCATCCATAGTGGGCATATATTTCTTCTCGCGACATCGCACGATTGGGGCGTTAGCTCAGCTGGGAGAGCGCCTCCATGGCATGGAGGAGGTCGAGAGTTCGATCCTCTTACGCTCCACCAATCGAAACCTGGCCCTCGTTCGAGGGCTTTTTTTGTCGTTTCGCGGCCTTGTCGATTCTCGGTGAAATCTATTGTCTTTGCCGTTATACTAGACCGGTGGGCGTTTTACGTTTTTGATAAGATAAAGGACTTTTGCAATAGAAATGAACGAATTGGAGAAAGCAAGGGAATTGGTTACGAAGCTTCCGGCGAAAAGCAAAGCCCGCCTCCTTTACGGCGATGGTTTTTGGAAAACGGCTTCTTGCAAGAAAGCCGGCCTTCCCACCGTCGTCATGCATGACGGTCCTTTGGGTCTTCGGATACCTTCCAAGAAAGGGACTTATGGGCTCCCTGCCGTTTGCTTTCCTTCGCCAGCTTGCCTAGCGTCTTCTTTTTCGGAAAAGATGGTGTTCCGGGTTGGCGAGATGATGGGCTTGGAAGCGCTCTATCACAATACCGACCTTCTTTTGGCCCCGGGCGTCAACATCAAGCGCAATCCCTTGTGCGGGCGAAACTTCGAGTACTATGGCGAAGATCCTCTTCTCAACGGGAAGATGGGATCATCGTTCATCCGTGGGGTCCAATCCACAGGCGAGGGAGCGACCCTCAAGCACTTCCTTGCGAACAATCAAGAATATCGCCGCTTTACTTATAGTGCGGAGATCGATGAGCGGGCCCTCCACGAGATTTACCTTAGGCCCTTCGAGATTGCCCTGAAGGAAGGACACCCGTGGGCCCTAATGTCTTCTTACAACAAGGTCAACGGCGTTCAAATGGCCTCCAATGATTTCTTCCTGAAAGGCTTGGTCAAGGGAGAATGGGAATACGATGGGTGCATCGTAAGCGACTGGGCCGGGTCGGCCGAACCTGTTTCAGACCACGGGAAGGGTCTCGACCTTGAAATGCCAATGGCTTCGAGGCGCAGGCAGGCCGAAATCCTCTCGGCTGTCGCGGACGGCACTTTGAGTCAGGAAGACGTCGACGAATCTGCGGCCCGCGTCCTTTCCTTGGCCATTCGGAAAAGCGAGCGCCAAGAAGCCTTCAAGGCCTGGAATCCGGGCATGGGGCGGATGGTAGCCCGCCAAGCGGCGGCCGCGAGCATCGTCCTTGCCAAGAACGATCGAGACTTCCTCCCGTTCAAGGACGACCGCGGCTTGGCGGTCATTGGGGCGGCAGCCGAAGTAAGCCATATCCAAGGTTCCGGCTCAAGCTACGTGACCCCGACCAAAGTCTCTTCCTTTCTTGACGTCATCGGATTCAAATCCGAGCATGGCGCAAGATACGCCCGGGGTTATGCCTACGGGGAGAAGGGCTTCGATGCGGATGCTTTGAGGGCCGAGGCTGTCGAGCTTGGCCGGATAAGCAAGAAAGTCATCCTCTTTATGGCTCTTCCTCTATTGG